>QMLZ01000409.1 GCA_003646995.1 Deltaproteobacteria bacterium
AAGGGCTGCTTTGGGGATGGATTTTTGAAGTCCCGAAGAAATCGGGGGCCGCTCGGGCATTGGGAAAATCAACCGACAGGTTGCAGAACATAGACTCGGCAGACCAAGGTTGGCGAATATTGCGCCGAGCAAAGATGCGCTCTTAACAAGCATTGCCCTTCTTTTTTCATCCATGATCTGCTCTGAGCAGCGCCTCATCTTCATTTTGTGGCGTATATACAAGTAATTGGGGTAAGGGTCAAGAGAAAATACTATATATTGAATGTTTCTCTTGCGACCTGATTTTCTTTCTGGTATAAATTTGCCTCTATACAATAATGGGTGTATTGGGTCACGGTTATCCAAGTAGGAATTGTCCTTGCCTTATGGCTCCATTTTCCACCCATTGGATGTTCAAAGAAACAAATGAATAATGCACACCTACGCAACCAATTTTAGCTTGATATAGTTAAATAAAAACTAACCAATCTAGGAGGAAAGGAGTGGTTTCATGAAAGTAATCGCCATAGCAAATCAAAAGGGTGGCTGCGGCAAAACCACCACTGCTATTAACCTATCATCCCTGCTCGCTTCAAAAGGGCAAAAGGTGGTTCTGGTGGACGCAGACCCGCAAGCCCACGCTACCATGGGCCTTAATCTGGTGCCCGCGGAGCTCGATAGAACCATGTTTGATATCCTCTCTCCAAGTGTCAATGGAAACACTCCCATGACTGACATCCTGTTATCAGTAAAAGAAAACCTGTGGCTTGCCCCTTCAAGCGCAAAGCTGAGCGCCGTTGAGCAAGAGCTGGCAGGAGTAGAAGGTAGGGAAAGCAAGTTATACAGGGCCATGGGCACCCTTGGCGATGATTATGATTACGCAATTATTGATTGTCCCCCCAGCATAGGTCACCTTTGTGTAAACGGATTGCGCGCTGCCCAGGAAGTGATTATTCCTATTGACCTTTCTTTATTTTCGCTTAGGGGTGTGTCCAAATTAATGGAAATCGTGCTGATGCTCAAGGACAGGCTTGGCCATGAACTGCGGGCTAGGGCACTTATAACCATGTTTGACAACAGGACAAAATATTCTAGGCTCGTCTTGGAGAAAGTAAAAGAAAGATTCGGAGAAAATGTTTTTGATACTGTGATAAGATACAATATTAGACTTCGTGAAACAGTGGACTCGGGACTCCCAATATCCGACTATGACAAAAGGTCTATTGGATACAAGGATTATGAAAGACTGGCACAGGAGGTTCTTGTCAGAGCTGGAAGTCTCCTGTCTACCGCTCATGAGACCCTTGCCGCAGCAGAAGACTTTATTGAAGAAGCCGAGGAGCTTCGGCAGGCAGCGGCGGATGATCCCAGTAGTAATATCATGGAAGAACTGGAAGGATTTGAGACCCAAGGCCTGAAATCCCTTTACCCTAGCATGACTGAAGCATTGGCCGTCCAGCAACCCGCAGGCCTGTCAGATGACGACGAAGAAGACTTCTGATCCAGCGAGGAAACACAATGGACGCAGATAAAGAAACAAAAGAACTAGACGAGGTCCTGGATCTTTTCATTTCTTCAGATGAGAAGAGGTCCCAAGACCCGTGGCCGGGATTAAAATCAAAGGAAAAGCCAAAAACAGAAAAAGCTCATCTTCCTTTGCTAGAAACCACGAACATTAGCAAAGAGATAGCATGTCCCTCTGGTCCCACAGCCCAAGATAAGATTAGAGGGCTCCTTTTTGAGTATCTTCAGGCAGACTACGAAATCACAAGAGTGGAGCTGAGAAAGATTACGGACCGGCGGGACAGGGACAGGGAAGTTCACACCCAAGAGAAGGTCTCCCTGATCCTCAAGAACCAATAGAAGTCAGCCTGGATGAAGAGCTGATTTGCCCCAAGCTCATGATCCCGGCCTGAGCCGAGGGGGAGGTACCACTACTTTTCGAGGCTGTTCCTTGAGAGAAATAGCCTCTTCAGGGCAAAACCGGGCGCAGAGCCCGCAGCCAATACAATATCCTTCCTCTCTTTCGGCCTTTCCCTCCTGGTTTAGTTCTATTGCATCGGTAGGGCATCGTTCCACGCACTCTCCGCAGCCTATACAAATCTCTTGGTCTATGACCGAGACGTAGTTGGTTGCATTAACCAATGGTAAGGCCCCATCCCGCCACAGCCTAAAGGTATCGCAGCAATCCTTGCAGCAGTTACAAATGCTGGTTTCGGGCCTAGAGATCTTTGAATTGGGGTGAAAGGCTTTGTGGACCAGCCCAGCCTCCTCGGCCTTTCTCATAATTTCCAATGCTTCTTCCTTGCTGACCATCCGTGCAAAATCTTGGGCGGTGGTGTGACGTGCCGATTTACCGAACGTAAAGCATGTCTCCATAGGAGCGCCAAGTGAGCATGGTTCACCCAGTACTGCCCTCCTTTGCCTGCAAAAACAATTTCCCACTGCTATGTCATCAAACTTCTCTATGATCTCCTCCACTGACTGACTCGCGAGAATAACTTCAGTAGGCGCTGCCACCTTGCGATCCATGGCTATGACCCGAATGGGCTTACCATCCTCGGTCTTTCGCATGGGCACGGTCCTATCGATAGGCGGCATTTGTTCAAGCAAAGGCACAAGGCTATCATAGTCTTGTTGAACTTGGTCCCGTATCTGACTTATCAGGGTCTGAAAAAGTTCTGCAAGCCTCCTCTCCTTCTCATCGCCTTTCAGCTTTCCCATGAATTTGTATTCCATCAGCCCCACGGTCATAAGTGGAAGTATGCGGTAGACCATAACTCCCGCGGAATTCGGCTGATTGAACAACAGCCCCTTTTTTGCCAGGCTTCTCGTCAATGCCTCAATTTTCCCCTCGGGCAGCCCACTTGACGCTTTTAACTCTTCCATGGTTTGTGAGGGTTTCTCACGAAAGGCCCATATAAGGTCAAGCTCCTCTTCGTCGTCCTCCACTACCTCTTTGATTATGCCTATTGTGGTTTCGTTAACCGGAAACGGGATAACGCCTTGCTTACATATGACACCCACTGCCCTTTTGTATCTCTCCTGTAGGCTTATTTCTTCCATCCTTTTGTCCCTCCGGATTCATCCAACTGTTTATTAGGTTCCATATCTAACCTATTTTCTCGTCGAGTTCCACAAGTTTTCTGTTCTAACCGCCCTTTTTGTGGTATTTCCCTAAGCGGACAAGACGGTAAACAATGGAATACTGA
>QMLZ01000410.1 GCA_003646995.1 Deltaproteobacteria bacterium
ATAAGAGGTGATGGATATCCAGTTGTAGAATTGGTTCGAGCACTAGAGAATGGAAATACTAAGGATCTCTCCAGGGTGCCTAATTTGGTATACAAAAAAAATGGAAGGATTGTATATAACCAACAAACAAGCCAGATAATAGATATCGCGCCTGACTTCGGGTTGGTAAAAGACTACTACCGCCTTACACTAAACAGGTTGATTAGAATTCCCCTTTTGGTAAACGGATCTAGGGGTTGCCATTTTGATTGTACCTTTTGTGCAATAAAAGAGGTGTACAGAGATGTAAAGAAAAGGCGTCCAAGTGAAATTATCGAAGATATCAAGTCGCAGATAAGCAACGAACATTTTCTTTCAAGATTCTTTCCGAGGGTAATGTGGATAACAGATGATAATTTTTTTTCTGACAGGGAATGGGCAAAAGAAGTTCTTAGAAACCTCGCAACTATCAAGACCAAATACGTATTGGTCCTCCAGGCGCGCGTTGAATTGGGCTATGATGATGAGATGCTCGATTTGCTTAGAAAGGCGAATATAGGTAGGGTCTATATAGGCATTGAAAGCTTGCGAGACGAGAGCTTACACAATATAAAGAAAGGAATTAGGGTTGAGGATATCAAGGATTCTATCAAAAACATAAAGAAATATGGGATAGAGGTCCATGGCCTTTTTGTCTTTGGAGATGATGAGTTTAGGAAAGGAGATTGGCTGGAAGTAGCCAACTTTGTTAAGGAATATGGTCTTTCCGGATTGTTGATACAACCGCTGACGCCGTTTCCGGGAACTAAATTATTCAAGAAGCTTAAGCGTGAAGGACGTATATTACACGAAAATTGGAGTGAATATAATGGGAAGGTAGTTTTTAAGCCAAGAAGATTAACCGCTGCAGAATTGCAGGAAGAAATATATAGGTGTTACAACGCTGTTTACGGGTTTTCCCATGTTTTCAAATACATGTTTAGGGGAAGAAAAGGATTGAGGCTTGGCCTTTTGGGTGAGGCCATTATTAGGCGGAGGGAGTGGATTAGGATGAGAAGGTACATTAAGGAAAGGCTAATGGAGAAAAATGCTGTACCATTGTTGTGAATAGCGTGATGTGAAATGTCATTGAGAGGGGCGAGGTATGTTTAACTATACAGATATCTCTACAGTTGAATTAAGCTTACCAACACAGATTGGCTTTGAGCGGGTTGCGATGGCATGCTCGGCGGCGTTTGCGCGATATGTTGGGTTCTTGCCGGAGCGCATTGAGGACTTGAAGACTGCAGTGTGTGAGGCATGCCTGAATGCCATTGAGCACGGGAATAAGGGGAAACCAGATGCGCGTGTTATTATCACCATGACCTATGATGGTGAGGCAATTAATGTTTATGTAAAGGATCAAGGAGACGGAATCAAGGACATTCCTGATGACCCGGATATTGAAAAAAAACTTCTGCACCTCGAAGCACCAAGGGGATTGGGGATGTTTCTTATAAGGCAACTGGTGGACGAGTTTGAATTCAATATTCTTTCAGATGATGGGCATACAGTTAGGATACAAATTAAAGGAGGCCCTGAAGTTGAGAGCTACCAGGCAAGCACCTAGCCACAGGGCAATAGGATAAGTATTCAAAGATAAACAAAAGGCTAAGGGCAACAGGAGGTAGGACGGGATATGGGTGAGCAAAGTAGCATTGGCATAGACAGGACGGGAGATATCGCGGTTTTTGACATTAAGGGGGATGTGACCAGCGCGTCTGAGCCACATTTTAGCGAGGCTTACAAACACCCTGATATGGACGGCGTATCAAAGATCCTACTTAAATTTGACGAGGAGGCCTATATCAACAGCGGCGGTATAGCTGTGCTCATCCAGTTGCTCGCTGAGACCAAGCGTAATAATCAGACTGTTGCTATTACCGGACTGTCCGAACATTTTAAGAAGATTTTTAACATGGTAGGGATTACAAGGTTTGCAACGATTTACGGATCAGTGGAAGAAGCAATGGGGAAGTTATAAGTGAGCTAGAGTGCCTAAAGTGAGCTAAAGTTATGAGTGAGCTAAAGTGACTAGAGTGAGCTAGAGTTATGAGTGAGCTAAAGGGAGGAGAAAGAATAATTTTGAATTTTGAATGATTAATTTTGAATTCCAAGGATCGCAAAGCGCTGATGGTTAACTATTGATAGATAACTGATTGTGGCTACTGACTTCTAACTCCTATGTTCTTGTTTTTCTAAAGCTAAAAGGAGAACACATAATGGAATTATTCTCGGGGTTTCTTTTTAAGGGACTGAGCGAGGAACAGATACAGAGGATTGCTTCTGCTGTGAGCGAGATGGCAATGAGAAAAGATCAGTACTTGTGCTCGGAGTACGAGGAAGGAAACCGGTTTTATATACTCAAGGATGGCGCAGTTGAACTTCTCTCAAGGGTTGACGAACAGGTGGAGCTCCCGATTACTCTCTTAAAGACGCCGGGCGACATATTAGGGGCATCTTGCCTCGTAGAGCCTTACCAATACAACCTGTCTGCTCGATGTGCAGAAACCGGATCTGTTCTTTGTATCGAGAGAGGCGATCTAGAAAAACTACTCAACCAAGACCAGGGCATGGGAAATATTCTAATGGGGAACTTGGCTGCTCAACTTTTGGGGAGGCTCAGGGAAAGCCGGCAGGAGTTGAAGATTCACTTTAGGACCCTTCTCAAAAGCTTCAGGGCATGAGAGATGAGGGCTTTGGAATATTGGAATGGTGGAATATTGGACACCACTGATTCACAGGGATAGATCAATGGGTGAACTTGTAAGCATACCTGAAACAATCCAGCAGGAGCTTGACAGGCGGCTTTTTCACCTCAAGACCCTCTGCGATGTGAGTCGGGAACTGCTGGGTGTGGTTGAAGTAAGGCCTCTGCTGAAGAACTTCCTATTGATGACTACGGGTAACTTCGGAGTAATAGAAGGCTTTGTCCTAATTCGTGATACCTCAACTAACGAATCCGTTCATTTTGTTGCAGTGGGCCTGAGCACGCGAGAAAAGGAGGAGATTCAGAAAGCAATAGGAAGTGAAGCACTTCCCCCCAGCATAGTGCACACCCTTCAGTTCAAAGTGGATGATATCTGGGAAGGGACATTGGGCTTGGGTGGTAAGATCATCGGGGAAGACTATACCTCTGGGGACAGGGAGCTTATCACCACATTAGTGAAC
>QMLZ01000411.1 GCA_003646995.1 Deltaproteobacteria bacterium
AGCTTTTTTCGCCATCTCCACCACTTGTCTCACGCTAACAGGGTCTTGGTTTGGTGGGCCAAAGTTGAAGGCTCCAGCCACGTTGGGGTTCGTCCAGAGGGTCTCAGCGAGCAGGAGGTATCCAGCTAGAGGATCCAAAACGTGCTGCCAAGGGCGGACTGCCTTTGGATTGCGGATAATAAGAGGCCTTTTGTTAATCCAGGATCGTATGGCATCAGGGATTAACCGGTTCGGAGCCCAGTCCCCACCGCCGAGTACATTGCCGGCTCTAACACTCGCCACAGCAATGCCTAAAGGACTTAAGAATGATTTGGCATAAGAGGTAATAACCATTTCAGAGGCAGCCTTACTAGCACTGTAAGGATCAATTCCTCCTAGAGGATCAGTTTCCCGGTAGGGGTGGCATCTCACAGTATTCGAAAGAGGGTTTGAATAGGAGGTTGAATAAACCTTATCAGATGTGACCATAATTAACACTTTAGCTGACCGAACCTCTCTGAAAATCTGTAGAAGATATGCTGTACCCATCACGTTCACCTCGAGAGTTTCAATGGGCTCTCTATAGCCAACCTTCACTAAAGCCTGGCCTGCCAAGTGAAAAACGACCTCCGGAGCAAATTTGTGCACCGACTTTTTCAGGGCAGATTTATCCCGAATGTCACAAAAATGATTATCGATATTGTCCCAAATACGAGCTGATAGAAATAGGTTAGGATTAGTGTTAGGAGGCAGTCCAATACCTTGGACTTTCGCCCCCATTCTTTTAAGCCATAACGTCAACCACCCCCCTTTAAACCCAGTGTGGCCTGTTACCAGTACTTTCTTATCTTTCCAGAAGCTGTATTGAGGGTTTTTCATTTCCACACCTTCCAAGGCGCTTTTCCAGACTGCCATAACGCCTCTAGATAATTTTTGTCTCTTAAGGTGTCCATCGCATGCCAAAATCCACTGTGTTTAAAAGCCATTAGTTCGCCCATTGCTGCAAGTTGATTTAGAGAATTACCTTCCCAACTGGTATAGTCGTCCTTTATAAGATTGAGTGCCTTAGGTGAGAGTACAAAAAAACCCCCATTGATCCACCCTCCGTCGCCTGGGGGTTTTTCGATAAATCCGTCTACTTGGTTTCCCGACATGACGAGAGCCCCATAACGTCCCTTCGGTTGTACCGCTAGTACAGTACAAAGTTTTCCATGGGCGTGATGAAAGTCAATTTCATTCCTTATATTTACATCGCACAAGCCGTCCCCATACGTGAAGCAAAATACATCTTCCCCTTCTAAGAACTTTGCAACACGCTTCAGACGTCCTGCTGTTTCAGTCTGCTCGCCAGTATCAACAAGTGTGACTCGCCAGGGTTCGCAGGCGCACTGGTGAACTTCCATGCGATTTTCAGGTATATGAAACGTAACATCCGACATGTGAAGAAAATAGTTTGCAAAGTACTCCTTGATGACATATCCTTTATATCCGCAGCATACGATAAAGTCTCTTATGCCATAAGTTGAATAGATTTTCATTATATGCCAAAGAATTGGTTTCCCTCCGATCTGAACCATTGGCTTAGGCTTCACACTAGTTTCCTCAACTAGCCTTGTTCCAAGTCCTCCAGCTAGTATCACCAATTTCATATTTGACTCCTTCTTATCCTTTAAGTTGTTGATATCAATATAAGCTGATGTACGGGGACCTAAGTATACCTCTGGGGAGCAGCTAGAAAGAAATTAGTCCGGTCACGGATCTAGAAGCGAAGAACCGTGAGATTTGGCTCTTGACTTCGAACCTTCATATTTCAAGGATAATTTAACAGCAAGCTAGCGGGAGAATAGACAAGAAGCAGAAGTTTTGACTAGATGGACTTTTGACGAAATGCAGCATGCTTCCAAGAAGCCAGGTACTCCCATGTCCATACCGGCTTTCGCTTAGCATAAACAAATTTCTTTTTTAAGTATTTTGGAGATACTCCAGGCTTCCAGTTTCCTGGCTCCATTAAATCCTCTGTATGTGACGGATCAAGTAGCTGGGCCAACAGGTCATAAAGATCGTTTATCGTATAGTTATTCAGCCCCCCTCCGGCAATCCAATCCTTTGTTCGATGTAGGTAGCTGAGATATTCTCTGTCACTTATTGAAGTTAAGAACGTTTCTAGCTCTCCATAAGATTCAAATTTGCGAAAATCTATGAATAGGTCTTCAGGAATGTATCTTTCCACATTGTAGCATCCCAAATATATTGGAACTGTTTCCGCCATAAAACAGTGAAACAATTTTTCAGAGATATAACCAGACGACCAAAATGGATGATAAATGTTTTCGAAACATACGGCAAAGCGGTACCTGGACAAAGTCACAAGTTTGTCACTAGCGATGCCGCGGTAGTTAGGGAGGTCGAATGGGGGGCGACCGAACACGTCAAACGGAATATGAGAATGGTTATGGAACCACAGAGCTATTTCTTTTCGCTTCGAGTAAAGTTCCCCATCAACCTGGGAGCTCTTATTGCCATTGATCATACATATGCCGACAATTTTTTCTTCTATAGGGGTTTGTGAGGACGGAGACAATTTTTCCCCGAAAGTCTGCTGGTCACGAGTTGAGAAGACGGGGAAATTGATTTTTCTAAACTTACCTCGTGCTTCTACCAATCTGTCAACAAAGGTAAGAATATAATCGAAGTGGCGCCATATCTCATCATCGTACTCTCCAGGGAGGACAACATATGGTTCCAGCATGAGGAGGGCCTCAACGCCGGGCATTTTCCCGCAATAAGCAAAGGCGTCCTGATATACGTACATATCGCAATCCGCAATCGGAAAGATAGAGTGAACTACTGTGTAATCACCGCAGTAATCCGAATCAACTGATCGACGATGTGGATAAACGATATTTATTAGCGGCATATCAAATTCCTTTTTGTTTTTTTAGTTTAGAGGATTACACTCAGGTTTTTAGAGCGCGTCCACATGGAAATTGGTTCCCATGTCCTAAAATGGACAGGCTCCGCCCCCTTTGGTTACAGTAGAGAATGTGGCGTAACCTTCCTTTTTCACGGGCTTTTTTCTCGTGTTTCTGCTGCTTTGTTATCCTCGGGCCATGCTGAATAGCCATGGCCCGTTTTTTCAGGTATTAGCGGGGGCTTTCCCGAAACACCTTTTGGCTCGTGAATCGCTAAAAGCAAGATATATGC
>QMLZ01000412.1 GCA_003646995.1 Deltaproteobacteria bacterium
CTCTCAAACAATTGGGTGATTTGGAAAATGCCATTTATGCCTGCAGAAAGGCCCAGAGGATAAGCGAAATGTTCAGAGAAGCTGAAGTTCTGGCCCGCGACATCCTCACACGATTAGGACGGAAGCCAGTAGATCTCCAGATCCTATCCAGAATCGCCCGCTCCCCCCTAGCAAATGCCGACGACCTATATGAGTATGGCAATGCGCTGGTCCGCTGCGGCAGGCTCAAGGAAGCCAAAGAGGCGTACCAAAAGGCCCTTTCCATAGAGCAAAGACACGTGAAATCTCGAAGAGCTCTTGCTCTTATCCTGAAGCGGGGTAATCCCCAAAAAGCAAGAACGTTGCTGGAACAGGGCTTGTCCCTTGACCCGTATAATCCTGATTTAGCCAGCGATCTGGCCGACCTTCTCTTTGACATGGAACAATGGCCTTCCATCCTCGATCTACCCACCTGTAATGAGACACTGCCCACCCGTCTGGCAGCAAGGCTAATTGGGGATATGCATGACGGTATGGAGCACGATATAGTGGCCTTGTTCAGGTTACATGGCCACAGCCTTGAAGAGCTGGATAGGGATGGCCCGGCCGCGCTCTGGCGCCTTGCCGAAGGACTGGAGGATCCGGCAAGGTTTCACCTTGCCGTGGCGTGTTTCTGGATCCAACCGTCTTTGAAGCAGGCGGCCAAGGCCGCGGTGCAGGGATTCCTGGCTAGGGGAAGAGCTGAAAAAGCACTTAGAGTGGCTGAACAATATATATCAACGCTGCCGGGAGACGGCACGGGTCTAGAGTTACTGGCCCGATGCTGTGAGAAAATCGAAAGAGTGGAACCGGGAGGCAATATTATTAAAGGTCTAGCTCCTATGAAACCTAGTGCCTAATTAGGATGACAACACTCCCTCGATTCATGATCCACACCTCCCTGAATACATCTAGCCCATGAGTTCCTTAACCCTCTGCATGATAGTCAAAGACGAGGAACGCAACCTAACGAGGTCGCTTCAAAGCGTGGTGGACTTGGTGGACGAGCTGATAGTGGTGGACACTGGATCACATGACCGCAGTGCGGAGATCGCCTCCCAGTTCGGGGCAAGGGTGTTCCATTTCAAGTGGTGTGACGACTTCTCGGCTGCAAGGAACTTCTCCATTGATCAGGCAACTGGTCAATGGATACTGGTCCTAGACGCGGATGAAGAGATCTCGGCCTGGGACCATCCTAGGATAAGGGAACTAATTCGGAAAGACGGAATATATGGATATGAATTGGTCCAGCGGAACTACCTACACGACCTGAGGCTCAACGGAGCTGTTCCATGTGATGGGGAATATCCCGAAGAGTCCGGATTCAAGGGTTTTCTGCCCGTACCAGTAATAAGGCTTTTCCGTAATGACCCCAGGATCAGGTTCCAGATGCCGGTCCATGAACTGGTATTGTATTCCATGAAGGAACACGGACTTCCCTGGGTACCCATCAATATTCCAATCCACCACTTTGGTTACGCCACTGAAGGCAATTCCCCTAAGAAACTAGCGTTTTATAAAAGCCTAGGAGGGAAAAAATTGTTGAAAGCCCCAAGCAATTTCATGGCCTATTATGAGCTCGGTGTGAACCGGGTGTCCGCGGGGAAATATAATGAGGCAATTGAGCTCCTTCGAAAATCAGTAAATCTTAAGCCAGACTTTCACCAGTCACGAATGATGTTGGGAACCGCTTTGATGAACATAGGGAACTTTGACGAGGCAGTTCCTCAGCTTGAAAAGGCCATAGAACTCTGCCCCTCGGACTTTGGCGCATTAAACAATCTAGGGACCATCTTGCGCATAAAAGGTTGCCTTAAGGAGGCAAGGTCGTGTTTTGAGAAAGCACTTGCTGTCTCACCTGAGAATTCAATAATACTCCATAATCTGGGCCTGGTATTCAGAGATCAATGGAATTTCGAGCAAGCCAAACAAATATTTCAAAAAGCTCTTGAGTATTCTCCCAATTCTTTGGAAAGTCTCTTGGAACTTGCCATCATAATGGCGAAAAAGGGTGAGCGTAAAAAAGCAATCCAATATGTACGAAGAGCCTTGAAACTTGACCCGGCCAACAAAAAGGCAAAGCACCTCTCAAAGATTCTTGCCCATAAGCCGGTAACTGTATCTTTGTGCATGATTGTCCGGGACGAAGAAGAAAACCTCAGAGATCTTTTACCTACCGTAAAGAATATCTTTGACGAAATAGTTATAGTGGATACTGGTTCAACAGATAACACCAAACTTGTTGCGTTAGAGCACGGGGCAAGGGTGTTCGATTTTCCATGGTGTGATGACTTTTCTGTAGCAAGAAATTTCTCCATTGCCAAGGCTACAGGGGATTACGTCCTTTGGTTAGACGCGGACGACCGCCTCTCCCCTGAGAATAAGAACCGTCTTCTAGCTTTGAAGTGGAAGCTTCTAGAGCAAAAAACCCCCATTTCCCTTCTTTTTACGATACGGAGCTCCTTTGGGCCGGAAGTAGGCGAAAGCATTTTTCAACAATTGCGGCTTTTCCCGCGCCTTGACGGGATCTGCTTCGAAGGCAGAATCCATGAACAGCTTTTTCCTTCTCTGCACAAGATGAATATACCCATAAAAAATGTAGATATTACAATAGACCACATCGGCTACCAAGATGAAAAGAAAAGAGTCGAAAAGGTGAAAAGAGATCTGAGTATCCTGGAGAAAGAAAAGCCCGGAGTATTCACCTTTCTTCATAAAGCCAACCTATTGGAATCTCTAGGTGATATAAAGGGAGCCCGGTATAACCTGGAAATGGCCTTGGCTCATGAGGAGGAATTAATTGCCTATACTGGCTGGTATGAGAAGGCTGTGATTGATCTGACAAGGCTATTGGTCAAGGGGGGTGAAATAGAACAAGCAAAGCGCCTGCTGGCCAATGGCCTACAGCACAAGCCTGATTCTTTTCTGCTTCTTGTGAGGATGGGAGAACTACTATATCAAAATGAGCCGGCAACAGCCCTCTCTTTCCTCCAAAAAGCTGCTTCCATATCCCTAGAACCCGGCCCAGTTCCCTTGCGCATTAATGAGGAAAAGAGTAAACTTCATTTTCTTTTAGGAGAGTGTCATTGTGCCCTTAACCATCTGGAAAAGGCCTTAAGGGCATATGCAAAATCACTGCAATTACTTCCCCATAACC
>QMLZ01000413.1 GCA_003646995.1 Deltaproteobacteria bacterium
CAAAGCCGCTGCCAGGTCGGCATCCATCCTAATGAGGGCTGCTTTCCGCAATGGGGATGTTGCTTCCTCCAGCTTCCCTTGCAGCAGCAACAGATGACCCAAGTTGGCCAACGCGTCGAAATGTTCCGGGTCGAGCTGAACGGCCTTTCTCAAGCAAAGTTCGGCCTCCTCGATCCTGCCGGTCCTTCTGTAGGCGAGGGCGAGGTTGGAAAGGGCAGAAGGGTTAAAAGGGTCTATCTTGACGGCTCGCTCGAGGACTTCAAGGGCCTTTCCCACCTTGCCATCTCGAAGGTAGAATTCTCCGACCTCAGCTCCGCGTTCGGCCCAGCTTGGATTGATCTCTGACGCTAACGCGTATTCCCTAAGGGCTTCGGCCCTCTTGCCTAAGGTTTCATAACAATTGCCGAGCCAGACATGGCAGTAGAACTTGACGGCCTTTTGCGAATAAGGGACTTGATACACTTGAAGGTCTTTCTCCCTCAAACGCTGCAGTATGGGTAAAGCTTTTGAATACGCTCTTTGCTTGATCAGAAGCCTTGCCAGAAAGAAAGCGCTGATGGGATTATTTCTATCCAGCTCCATGGCCTTGCGTAAAGTTTTTTCTGCTTCCTTTCCTCTTCCGAGGTCAGCATAGAGGTTTCCGAGGTGGACCAAGGCAGCTACTTGCCATTGGCGTTCTTCTCCTTCTAATTTTCCATCGGGTATTAGGGAGAGGAGGCTTTCTGCGTGACGGGCGCTTTTTTCTTTCTCTCCTATTACATTGTAAGTCATCGAAAGGTGCCAATGGATAGTGGGATCATCAGGAGCTTCGGCCAAAGCGGCCAGAAGCAACTTGAGATTTCTATTGGCCTTGCGATGCATATCCGCCTTGCGCGCATATCCTACATGTCGTATGGTGACATCACAGTAGGAAGAGGGAATACCCAGGGCATTTATGCTCTCTAAGATGCTCTCGTGGACCCTCCTGATGAACCTTACACCCTCCACGCGGGGGAAGACCCTCATTTGATAACAGCGCTCGGTGAGAAACTCCTCTTCTTTGGGGCTCTCTACGATAAACCAATAAGCCCGTTTCTCGGAGGTGGGAAGTTCTTGCTTCCAGCGGACAAAGTTTTCCCTTTCCTGTGAGGGAATTCTGTCGTCGGCATCAAGCCACAGGATATAATTTCCTGTGGCGTGCCTTATCGACTCATTCCTTGCGGCAGCGAAATCGTTGATCCACTTGAAGGGATACACCTTCGCCCCAAACTCCCTGGCGACCTCAGGGGTGCGGTCCTCGGAGCCAGTGTCCACCACGATGATCTCGTCTACCAACCCCCGTACGCTCTGAAGGCAAAGGGGCAAATCTTTTTCTTCATTTTTGACGATCATACAGAGCGATAACCGCGGTTTTTCATGTCTCCTTGTCATCCTACATCCTCAGTTTGCATATGAATGTTGTTTGTTCTGGAGCATACTCTCTATTTGAAGAACAGCTTGTTCAAATTCTTGTTCACCTGGGTGCTTTTGCAAGTAACCTTTGTAAACCTCATAGGCCTCATTTGGCCGTCCCAACCCCAACATAATTTGGCCACAATTCCATATGATGTCTTTATCATCAGGGGCCAACCTTAGAGCTTCTTCTATGTATTTAAGGGCATTTGTCACATTGTCCTTTTCCCAGTAGATAACCGCCAGATCGCTATAGGCACGTGCAAAAGGATGAATCTCGATGATTTTATGCAGTATCCTCAGTGCCCTATCGCTCTTTCCTTTCTGATGGAGATTTTCAGCTTTTTGACATAATTGCTGCAATTTTCTCATTTTTTCTTGGTGTCTTGTTCTGTAAGTCAAAAGAAATATTGCCATAAGTTTATCTAACACTTCTATTGATGGATTTTCTGTCAGTTCTGAAAATGTTTCGTTAAATTGATTTTCTAAAGTTCTGAATTTATATGGTAAGAAACGTCCTATTGAGGATTGCTCATTGAATGAATTCCCCCTTTTTCCCCTTAGAAAATCTCGCAAGGCTTTGCCGAATGCCTCAACAAGTGTAGCTTTTTGTCTTATGGAAGGCCAAAAGGCCGTTCCAATGGCGTCGATAATAGATGCGAATCGTTCAGGATGAAAACTTTCAGTAAATAGTAAGAAGTTCCTTACAGCATAATAAACGCTAACTGGAGTAGTAAGCCATTTCCCTATGGATGCTCCCCCTTTGTGGTAAACTTTCGAAGAAGGCTGGAAAATGGCTTTCCATCTTCTGCTTTTTGCCCTTTCAAATAAGTCATTTTCTTCGAAGTACAAGAAGTAATCTTCATTAAGGAACCCAATTTCTTTAACCATCCTGAGGTTTATGAGCATGCTACATCCGGTCAACGTTTGTGCAGCACATGGTTTCAAAGTATCTACATCTATAGCTTTCCCGTCATAATCTATTCCCATGCCAAAATACTGTAATTTATCTGGCGCATAATAGCTAAACACAGCCGAAGTCACGATGCCTACTTTTTTATCTGATGCTGCGATATTGACCAATTCCCATAAAGCTCTGGGATCAACGACAGTATCAGGATTTAAGATCCACACATAATCGGCTTCGTTGGCCATCGCCAGGCGGATTCCCTTGTTGACAGCCGCTGCAAAGCCATCGTTGGTTGCGTTTTTGATATAGATGATGGCCCCAGTGAAATTGAGTTCATGTGTTGTATTTTTACACATGGTCAGATGGCCTGTATGTTTTGTTATCCATTCCTGGTAAGATGTATCTTCGGTGTTATCGACAATCACTACATCGTACGCATCGTATTCTAACTGATTGATAGAATCGATACATTCTGTTAAATCATTGTAATTTTTGAAGTTGACGATGACAATTGCCACCTTTGGAAGGTCGACACGGATGTCATATTTTATTTTTCCAAGCCATTTTTCCCTCAATCTTTTCTCGTTGTGAGACACATGATCAAATCTACCAGGAGTAATGGATTCATAATGATAAAGAACACTTTTGGGATTGTATAATACTTTATAGCCTTTTTCCACCGCACGTAAGCAAAAATCAACATCTTCATATCCATTTATAAATGTTTCATCAAATCCTCCTAATTCTTGAAAAAGGTCTTTTTTAACTAGCATACATGCTCCAGTTACAGCTTGTAAATATCGCTTGATATTAGCCGGAGGATAATTG
>QMLZ01000414.1 GCA_003646995.1 Deltaproteobacteria bacterium
CGAAGCCGGGGTTATAACCACCAGCTTTGAGTGCTCAGTCAAGGCTGACCTGAGTGAAGTCTCACTCATCAGATAGGATAAGCAACTTTTTACAGAAAAATTCTTGCACTACCTCTTCCTGAAGGTTCTATAATTTCGTTTTTCACGCAGAACTAACTTTATTTAAAAACAAACTCAGCTGTAAAATCTCTCTTTGGAGTCTGAAGTGAAGTATATGGTAACTTTACTCTTGAGGAATTTTATCAAATTTCTATCTAGAACAGAATAAAAGTACACTGTGTGGTGTGGGTTTTTAAATTTTACTCGCCATAGCCAACCAAAAGTTTCCTCAATATATTCTATGTCTTTGTAGGGCACGTTTTTCTTTGCAAACAGCCCCTTTATTTGTAAATGTGAGGGGTAAGTGTTTATAACTACAATATATCTGACTGTAAGAAACAAGAACAGAGAAAATAAGGCAAGCAAATATACTTTGTTGACTGATGACACCTCACTATCAAAGATAAGTAGTGCAAGCCCTACGCAAACTAAGTAGTGAAGTATTACTAACTGGCTGTTGCTTTTATGCAATGCTTTTTTAATGTTTTTCATTCTGATACCCAAATTTGTAAAAAACGATGGTGAAATGGGGTTTCTAATGCTATATGGCTAAGGGCCTAACATGTATCTATTGAGCGGATCGAGATCAGAGAAAATTTTTACTTTTATATCATTCTCATATCTAAGAATTTGTGGTAAACTCCCCTTCGTTAATATCCCTCCAGGACCGACGCTGCTTCCGCCAATCACAACCCCAAAATTCTTGCTCTTATAATTAAAAAGAAAAGAAAAACTCCCATATGGTGTATAAATGGCGTATTCTTTAGCGTTATTGTACTCACAATAATTGCCACTCCAGAAGCCGAGCGACCATCCACGACCTATGCTTCTCCCCCATGCCAAATAAGTTTCAGCAGAATTGTATATGCTTAGTATATTTTGGTCAGGGTTTAAACTACCAAGAAAGACATTAAGAAGAGCTGCTTCTTGTCCAAATCCTTTATAATTATATCGGATTGAAAACGAGGCGATCAATGCCATTAGGCCATATCTGTCCATAAATGACACTGAGTTATTTTGCGTATAGGTGTAGCGATCATCTGATACGATGATTGGGACATTGTATGTATAAAGCGATAAATCATCCTCTTGATATAGGAGTAATCGGCCTTGGGATTGGTTTATGGGGAAGAGAAGTAGTGGATCCGGTCTCAAATACCTCCCTATCCCTGGCTCATAGTACCTGAAGTAATTATAATGTAATCCTGTCTCCTGGTCGTAGTACTGGCCGGGGAAGCGGAAGGGGTTGGTAATGGTGTTGGTTGTGATATTTGTCTCTCCAAAAGGTTTATAGTTTGCAGACCAGACGATGGTGCCGGTTTGATCGGTAATGCGTTGAGGTGTTCCCAGGTGATCGTTGTGGAAATAGTACAACTCATCGTGAGGGCAGGCGGACCTCCCAAATCAGGCTGTAATAATGCTCAGAATATTGCCTTTTACGTTTCAATGCCTACAAATTTTGGTGTCGATAAAATTGTGTCTCTATAGCCTGAGCGGCAATGGAATGCCTTACGGAGGTAAAATCTCACGCAACGTGAAATAGAAATTCTGGCAGAAGAAGTTTTACACATTTACAAATTATTTTGTTTTGCTTTTATTTCCGAGGACAGAGCTTTCTTGTATGTTTTCTCCCAACCCTCTTTCATGCTTTCTAAAATTTTCTGGTCGATATTTCCTTTAGAAAACATGGTTTCCAGGAAATCAAAACAATGGTTAATCTTTCCAGCATTATCCATTATGTAGTCTCGTAATATTCTTTCAGCGTATCTATCTGCAAACTTTTCACCTATACTTTTTTTTACTCCGTGCGTTCGAATTTCTCTCACGTGGTGTCCAATCTCGTGGAAGATTGTCGATGCCAATCCATATTCTTGGATCGGCAATAATTTTCTGAAGTTCTCTGGGTTATTTATGTGTCCAAATAGTCTACAGATGTATATCTCAATAAAAGCCCCGCCACCTTTTTTCCCTTTAAAATAAGCGGCAGCTATCTTTTCATGTTTTTTGAGTTTCCGTGTCGGGAGATCTGTTATAGATATAAAAGATAAGCCAATTAAGTCGTTTGGGGGTACATATTTTAGAATTTCTCTGATTGACTGAATCGCATCAAATCGCAGTCTTTTAAGCTCACGGGCACCATTTTTTGTTACAGTGATTTTCATTTTCAATTCATCCCAGGTATGCAGTGGTTTTCTCAAAAATGGCTGCTTGTGTATCAAAATGTTTGCCTTCCAAGGCCCTATAAGAAACCGATTGGGTTGAAAACTTCGTCAAATGGAAATTTTCTATTTCCTTGGAGTGGCAAGTTAAAGTTTTTATTTTCTTCACACTCCTTTGATTGCTCTATTCTCTTGATCGATGGCAGGAATTCAGGGTTGTTCGGATTGTAAGGTCTTGGTTCTGGCGGAAAAGGATCTTGTTGCCACCATAAATCTTCTCTAGGTAAACCAAGTTGCCTACCAATAGGTGCAGGTCTTGGTACAAATCTGGGGTCTATTGAAGTTTCTTGAGGGACGCTTTTTGGAACTACTCTAACTAGTTTTCTTAATATTGGAATTCTATAAAAATACGGCGTTCTTCCCAGAATAAATACCTCTAACGCTTTTAAATCAATATTAATTACGGGGTTATTAAGAACATATATATAATGGCTCTTTGGTGTCATGATGGGGTATAAGAATGGCTGTTCAGAAAAGCCATTGCCCAAAAGTAATGTTCTTGAAAGATCTGGGCAAAGTTTATTGAGAGGATCACCCCTCAAATACCTCCCTATCCTCGGCTCATAGTACCTGAAATAATTAAAATGTAACCCTGTTTCCTGGTCATAGTATTGGCCGGGGAAGCGGAAGGGATTGCTGATTGCCCTGGTCGTGATAATTGCCTCTCCAAAGGGTTTATAGTTTGCCGACCAGACGATGGTGCCGGTTTGGTTGGTAATGCGCTGAGGGGTCCCGAGATGATCGTTGTGAAAATAGTACAACTCATCGTGAGGGCAATCGGTCCTCCCAAATTCCGCCGCAAAGAGAGTTAAATCATCGGCGTTTACAGCTCCATCTCCATTTA
>QMLZ01000415.1 GCA_003646995.1 Deltaproteobacteria bacterium
CACAAATCGCTAAATGTTATGCGGAAATGGGCCTACTTACGGAGGCCAAAGAGGTCTTCAGACTTATAAAACGGGGCATGGCACAGGCTTTTTCCACTCATAGCTTGTATAATTAGCTTAGATATTTTGAAAGGCATGTAGTTATGTATCACGAGACAAAAAGAGTTCTGGTAACAGGAGGTGCAGGATTTATAGGATCCCACCTTTGTGAAAAACTTTTGAAAAAGGGGAATGAGGTAATTTGCCTTGATAACTTTTTTACAGGCACCAAGCGTAACATTTTCCACTTATTAGAAAATCCAAATTTTGAGTTGATCAGACATGACATAGTCCAGCCTATTTTTCTTGAGGTGGACGAGATATACAATCTGGCCTGCCCTGCTTCTCCTATTCATTATCAATACAATTCTGTCAAAACTATCAAAACAAGTGTAATGGGTGCTATCAATATGTTAGGCCTCGCCAAAAGAGTGAAGGCCAAAATACTACAGGCCTCTACGAGTGAAATTTATGGTAACCCTGCAATACATCCTCAAAAAGAGAAATATTGGGGCAATGTTAATCCCATTTCAAACGGTCATGGAAGTAGCCCAGTCGTGTCCAGATATGGCTTTTGTGCATTCTATTGATCACTCTCTTCGTGAAGTAAAAATACCCCCAAACATATTCTTCATTGACATGGGTGGCTCCCTAGAGAACTACTTCTCTGCCATTCTGGCCTCTGACGCCGTCATATCGTCTGACAGTTCAGCTTATCACGTTGCCGGGGCTTTCCGAAAACCTGCTGTTGCTCTGTTTGGACCTGTGAACTCTGCACTGCGGACTTTATATTGCAAAAGCGTTTTTCCCATTGATGCAGGTTATGTAGGTAGTATATGCAGCTCGCCATGTGGTCTAAATGCAGTTACAGAATTGAATCCACCCAACCCAAATGCAGAAGCCAAAGTATATGACAAATGCCCGGAGGCAGAGTCAAAGGGGACCAGATACAGCCCCTGCCTCCTCTCAATCACTCCCTCACAGATCACAAAAGCCCTTCACAAAGTATTAAATGCATCCTGATTAAGCTAAATCCAGCGCCCAAACATTGCGCCTTGATCACTTTGGGTATGGAAAAAGAACGGAGTCTACAATGAGTCGTCGCAGGAAAAGGACAGTGAAGAAAAAAGCGAAGCAGAAGCATGCTGGGAAAAGGTCCCCATCTATATCCGTATGCATGATAGTGAAAAACGAGGAGAAATTTCTACCTGGCTGTCTTGAAAGCATAAGAAACCTTGTTGATGAAATTATTATTGTAGACACTGGCTCAACAGACAATACCATTCAAATAGCTCAATCCTTTGGCGCAAAGGTCTACCAGCATCCTTGGGAAAACGACTTCGCCAAACATCGAAATCAATCCTTGAATTATGCCATAGGCGACTGGATCCTGGTACTTGACGCTGACGAGGTCATCCCCAAAAAGGAAATCCACAAATTGAGGCAAGCTGTAGAAATACCTTTTGGGGACGCCTACCGCATGACTACAAGGAACTACAGGTGGGAACCAACTGAGGTTGGCACGCAGAAGGCCAAAGGTGAATATGAGGAGGAAAAGGATTATCCCTACTGGGTGCCCTCCACAAAAGTAAGGCTTTTCCGGAAACTTCCTGGTGTGGCCTTCCGAGGTGAAGTGCATGAACTCGTGGAGCCATGGTTCCATAGTAGAGACCTCAAAATAGCAGACTTGGACGTGCCTGTGCTTCATTTTGGTGACGTTTCAAAAAGTAGGCCCCGTGACAGATACTTACACGCGGCCCTACAAAAAACCCGTGGCCTTTCCAAGAACCCTAAAGCCTTTTATGAATTGGGAGTCATTCAGCTCAAGGCAGAGAAATACCGTGAGGCTCTTGAATCGGCGGAATTGGCCTTAGACCTGTGCCAAATGGGCAAAAATGAGGGCTATGAAGAAGCATCGCAACTTTATGCCCTAAAGGGGAGTGCATTGTTGAAACTGGGGCGTTATGACGACGCTGCTGAAGCCTACAAGAAGTCCTTGGAAATCAACCCTCATCAGCACGAATTCGCAAACAACCTAGGCGTGTGTCACGAATACAAGGGTGACTTTGTTACAGCTCTTTCATGGTATAATAAAGCTTTAGACTTGCAGCCCGACGCTACCTTGACACGGGAAAACATAAGAAGGGTCAAGAAGAAAATAAGGCGTGAAAAAACTCTTTCCGTCTGCATGATTGTAAGAGATGAAGAGAAAAATATTAGGATGGCTATTGAAAGCGTCAAGCCCTTTGCAGATGAAATCGTTGTAGTGGATACCGGCTCAATGGACCAGACTGTTGAGATAGCTAGGTCTCTAGGGGCGAAGGTTGGTCATTTCCAATGGTGTGACGATTTCTCAGCCGCTCGTAACGCATCTCTCGATATGGCAACGGGCGACTGGATCATGTGGTTGGACGCAGATGATTATGTACCCCCTACCGAATGGCCCAAGCTGCAAGAGATCAAATTCCTCCCCTTGGATCAGGGTTTCATGTTTCGACTGCAGAATCAGGGGCCCAGTAAAGAGGTTCTTTTGCAACTCCGAATGTTCCCTAATCACCCCAAGATCCGATTCCGCTATCCAGTCCATGAACAGGTCGCTCCTGCCTTGAGAGAACTAGGGTTCCCACTTCGCAAAGTCGACATTAATATTGTACATACCGGCTATAGTAGCCGCAAGGTCATCCAAGAAAAAAAAGAGAAATATCTAAATCTCTTGCAGCAAAGAATCAAAGAAAACCCGAAAGACCTGATGAGCCGATTCCACGTTGGCTTCATTTTTCATTCCACCGGCCGGTTTAGGGAAGCGGCAGAGCAGTTCGAGATGATCTTACGAAATGAATCTTTCGCTAGAACTCATAGTGCTACCTATCTTAATGCCTTGACCCACCTTGGTAGGGCTTATCTACAGCTCGACCGACCAGAAGATGCATTGCAAGTCCTTGAAAAGGCCAGGGGTTGGCCCCAAGTACCCGGCCTTGTCCTTGTATCTTTGGCAGAGGCTTACAACAAACTGGGCATGCCAGAAAAAGCCGTGAAAGTACTAGGCGAGTTTGGAGGACACTCGCTCCTCTCTAACGTGCCCACCAATGTGGAGGCCCTGAGGTATGCCGTAGAATATCAAC
>QMLZ01000416.1 GCA_003646995.1 Deltaproteobacteria bacterium
CTATCTTTCCTCTAACTTTTTCTCCTTCTCCACAAACTCAATGAGTAAATTTTCAAGGGTAAGGATGAAAGCAATTCTTCTTCCCTCAAAACCTGTGCAAGAAACAGGCTCACAAACTACTTTACCACCTTTTTCCCTTAGTTCATCCACTTCCTTTTCAATATCATCCACCTCAAAACAGATATGGTGAATTCCACCATCTTTTTTCATAAACTTGTAAACAGGGGAATCTTCTCCTACTGGTTCAAGAAGCTCTAATGTTGTTCCTTCAAGGCTGCCCCAAGATAAAAATCCTGCAATAACCTTCTGCCTTTTTTCATGATGTGGTACTCCTATCTGTTTTAAATTGAGCACTTCTTGATATTCCTTTAAACTTTTTCTCAAATCCTTAACAACAATGCCAATATGGTGTAATTTCATTTAGAACTCCTTAAGGGAAAAAATTATTTTTGGTTCATCTTCAAAATAATTGATATTAAGAAAAAAATGGTTGAATTTTTAGTAAAATAATTCAAATATACTATAATAATTTCTTTATTTTTATTCTACAATATAAATTTAAAATGGCAAATGATTTAAAAGAAAGAAAAATAAAAAGATACGTAGCACAGCTTGATTCTTTAATAGATAAAAATCTTGATGAAATAGAAAAACTTTATGAAAAGTTTAACTCCTTAACATCAATAGTTCATCAAGCAGGAAAAATCCCTTTATCCTTGAAACAAGACTGTACTAAAATAAAAAATGAAATAGATTATATTTTAAAAGAAATATATTCTATTCAAAGTCTCTTACGAGGTAAATATAAAAATTATGCCCCAAGAAAACCTATAAGGGATAAAAAGATTGCTGAAATAGCCTTTCAATTAAAAAAAGATTATAATAAATTTATTGAGCTTTTTTATGTTATCACTAAACAGAAAAAACTTCAGGAAGTTCCAACATATAAAAGACCACAAGCAGAGGAAAAGCCTTTTAAACAAATAGAAAACCAACTAAAATTTACAACTGTTATAAAACTTTTAAATGAGCTCTCTTATGATAAGCCTGAAAATTTAAAAGAGAAAAGGATTGAGCAGCCTATACGTGATGCATATTTTATTATTGTCCAAGGTGATAGATATGGGCTTGATAGTATTTCTACAAATATTAAACTAAGAGAATATGATGTTATAGAAAGATATAGCAAGATTGAACTACGCCTTTTGATAACTAACCTTCAAAAAGTTGAGCCTGAAGTTATAAAAAAGGTGTTATCAAGGATATTACTTAAGAGAGGAGGCCCAGAAATAAAGATTGTTATGTATAGAATCGCTTCAGATAAAGATATTAAAAGAGATTTTGTTCAAAGAATGAAAATAAAACTATCTCGTATAAAACAAGGTGAAATAGAATTAATATTATAAATTGAAAAATAAAAATTAAATAAGGAAATTTTAAAAATTAGTTTTTAGGTTTTATCCTCTTTTTTTCTTGAGACTTTTCTTCTTTTTCTGACTTGCTTTCTTCTACTTTTTTAGCCTTTACTTTCTTTTCTTTTTTAACTGATTTTTTATCTGTTTTTGCTTTTGAAACCGTTTCTTTTTTCTTTTTAGTTGTTTTTTCCTTGGTTTTATCCTCTTTTTTTGTAACCTTTTTCTCTTTTTTCTCTTCTCCTAAATCAGGCAAAAGTTCTATTAAAGAGGTAGGAGCACCATCTCCTTGTCGCCACCCTAATTTTACTATCCTAGTATAACCTGAAATCCTATTTTTAAACCGTTTTGCAATATCGTCAAAAAGCTTTTTTAAAACCTCTTTGTCCCTAATCATTTTAGCAGCGATACGCCTTGAGTGAAGATCGCCTTTCTTACCTAAAGTAATCAATTTGTCAACTTCTTTTTTCAATACTTTAGCCTTTGCATCAGTTGTTTCAATCTTCTCGCTATCAAAAAAGGAGGTCAACATATTCCTAAACATTAGTCTTCTATGGCTTGACGTTCTATTTAACTTTTTTCCAGCTTTTCTATGTCGCATATCATTATCCTCATTTGTTTATTGCTTTTCAATTTCCTCTTTCTTTTCTTTTATCTCTTTAGGAGGGAAATTCTTGAGCTTCATTCCCAAATGAAGTCCCATTTCACCTAAAATCTCTTTTATCTCCATAAGGGATTTTCTCCCAAAATTTTTGGTAGCTAATATCTCTGACTCTGTCTTTTGTACCAGATCTCCTATCAATCTAATATTAGCATTCTTCAAACAGTTAGCAGACCGAACAGAGAGCTCTAACTCATCAACACTTCGAAGTAGATTTTCATTGAACTCTTCTTCCTCTCTTTTTTCCTTTTCCTTTTCCTTTTTCTTTTCTTCTGGTTCCTCTTCTTTAAAATTAACAAATATATTTAATTGGTCTCTTAATATCTTAGCTGCATAAGCTACCGCATCTTCAGGGTGAACAGCTCCATTAGTCCAAACCTCTAAAGTAAGTTTATCATAATCAGTGATCTGTCCAACCCTTGAGTTAGTTACAGTATAATTAACTTTTGTTACAGGGGAAAAAATAGCATCTATTGGGATAGTACCAATGGGCATATCATCTGTTTTATTTCTTTCAGCAGGAGAGTATCCTTTCCCCCATCTAACCATCATATCCATATTTAGCTTTGCACCTTCTGAAAGTGTAGCAATATGTTGCTCTGGATTTAATATCTCTACAAAATTATCAGTGATAATATCAGCTGCTTTTATTTCTCCTTCGCCAACAGATCTAATATAGATAAGTCTTGGGTTATCCGATGTCAACTTTAGCTTTACCTGTTTCAAGTTTAATATGATTTCTGATACATCCTCTTTCACACCCTTTAAAACAGAAAATTCATGTAATACCCCTTCAATTCTTACAGAAACAATAGCTGCTCCTTGAATAGAGGAAAGGAGTATCCTTCTTAAAGAATTTCCGATGGTAACCCCATACCCTCTTTCAAATGGCTCAGCAACAAACTTCCCATAAAAAGGGGAAAGGGTCTCTTCATCGACCTCTATTTTATTTGGCTTTATTAACTCTTTCCAATGTCTTTCCACGGTCTCCATAATATTCCCCAAATTAAATTTGTCTAAAAAAGTTTTTTATTTATAAAATTATAAATAGTGGAAAGATAAAATTTCTTTATATATCAACAGTAA
>QMLZ01000417.1 GCA_003646995.1 Deltaproteobacteria bacterium
GCCTATATAGTAATGAAGTAGGACGAGGGTTAAATGCTTAGCCCAAGCAACCCACAATACGCCCTCCACTATTCAATGTGATTTCTCATTCTCCATCACCAAAAGCTCCCCAGAAAGGTTAATTTGGTTTCAAAGTGGCGTTTGTAATTGCCGATTTGACAAAAAGGGCCAATACCAATAGAATGGTTTCCAATTATCTGTGATTATTGAAAGTTTCAACTAGGTGTGAAAAGTCCAAGAACCTAAACGCTCAGCCAAGGGCTTGTCTAAATGCATAATCCTCGAGATTATCTCACCCCTGAGCAAAAGGCCAGAAAGAATATCGACAAGATGCTGGAGCTTTCTGGCTGGGCTGTCCAGAACAAGGACAAAATCGATTTTAGCGCTTCCCTTGGAATAGCTGTGCGGGAATACCCTACAGAAGTCGGACCAGCAGACTATGTATTATTCGTAGACCGAAAGCCAGTGGGCATAATCGAAGCAAAACGAAAAGAGGAAGGCCACCGCCTCACCGTGCATGAAGACCAGGCAGAATATTACGCTAAAAGTAAGCTTAAATTCACGAATAATGAGGACCTTCCCTTTGTTTATGAAAGCACTGGGGAGTTGACTCGATTCACTGACAGACGCGACCCCAAGCCAAGATTTAGGCCTGTATTCAGTTTTCATCGACCGGAAACTTTAGAAAGATGGCTAAAACAGGGCAAATCGCTCCGCGCCAGGTTGCTGGATTTACCAGAACTAGACACCGCAGGCTTACGTGAATGCCAAATAAAGGCCATCAACAATCTAGAGCGCTCTTTTAAAGAAAATCACCCCCGTGCGTTGGTTCAGATGGCTACAGGCGCTGGAAAAACCTATACTGCTATCACCTCTGTGTATAGATTGCTCAAATTTGCCCATGCCGAACGAATCTTGTTCCTTGTAGATACCAGAAACCTTGGCATACAGGCCGAGCAGGAATTCATGTCTTACGTTCCGGCCGACGACAACAGAAAATTCGTAGAACTTTACAATGTCCAGCGTCTAAAATCCAATTACATTGCAACGGATAGCCAGGTATGTATCAGTACTATCCAAAGGCTCTATTCCATCCTCAAAGGAGAAGAACTGGATGAGGCAGCCGAAGACCCTCATCCTTATGAAACCTGGCAGCCAAAAGAACCTGTTCCAGTCGTCTACAACGAAAAAATTCCTATAGAGTTTTTTGACTTTATCATCATAGATGAATGCCACAGGTCTATTTATAACCTATGGAAACAGGTCCTTGATTACTTCGATGCCTTCCTCATAGGGCTCACAGCCACGCCTGATAAACGCACCTTTGGCTTTTTCCATGAAAACGTTGTCAGCGAGTACTCCCACGAAGCCGCTGTGGCAGATGGGGTAAACGTAGGGTATGACGTCTATATCATTGAAACGGAAATCACCAAGCATGGGGCACGCATCAAAGCCAAAGAATATGTGGAAAAGCGCGAAAGACTCAGCCGCAAAAAGCGCTGGGAGCAACTGGACGAAGACTTTAAATACTCTTCCAAGCAACTTGACAAAGAAGTAGTAAACCCGAGCCAGATAAGAAACATCATTAAGGCCTTCAAAGAAAAGCTTCCCGAAATATTCCCTGACAGAAACGAGGTCCCTAAAACACTCATTTTCGCCAAGACAGACAGCCATGCAGATGACATCATCCAGATTGTCCGTGAAGAGTTTGGGGAGGGGAATGAATTTTGTAAAAAGATTACTTACAACTCCAAGGAAGACCCCAAATCGGTTCTTGCCCAATTCAGAAACGACTATTACCCAAGAATAGCCGTCACTGTTGACATGGTGGCTACGGGCACTGACGTAAAGCCTTTGGAATGTTTACTATTCATGCGTGATGTCAAAAGCCGAAATTATTTTGAGCAAATGAAAGGCCGAGGCACCCGCACTCTGGATTATGATGACCTCAAAAAGGTGAGCCCATCGGCCAAGTCATCTAAAACACATTTCGTAATCGTTGATGCTGTGGGGGTTACCAAGAGCCTAAAAACAGATAGCCGTCCACTGGAGCGAAAGAAATCAGTACCTCTAAAAGACCTGCTCACCGCGGTCATGGTGGGTGCAGGGCAGAATGAAGATGTCATGTTATCTCTTGCCAACCGTCTAGCGCGGTTGGAAAAGCAGCTAACCGAAAAAGAGAAGATAGAATTCAAAGAAAAGGCAAAGGGTAAAACTATAAATCAGGTGATACATGAGTTGCTCGATGCCTTTGACCCTGACCAAATTGAATCCAAGGCAAGAGCAGATTTTCAGATTGGCCCAGATGACACTCCATCTGATGAACAACTCAAACAAGCCCAGAAAAGGCTAATAAAAAACGCAGCCAGCACTTTTACAGGAGAGCTGAATGAATACATCGAAAACGTTAGAAGAATACACGAGCAGGTCATTGACCAGATAAATATAGATAAACTGAAATTTGCAGGATGGGATACGCAATCCAAAGAAAAGGCCGAGAATACAATAAATGAATTCAGGACCTTCCTTGAAGAAAACAAGGATGAAATCGCTGCTTTGCGCATTTTCTATAATCAGCCATACAAAAGAAGAGAGCTTACATTCAAGATGCTTAAGGAGGTGTTGGACATACTAAAAGCGCAGAAGCCCCATCTCGCCCCATTCCGCGTGTGGGAAGCATATGAACAATTGGAAAAAGTAAATGGCAGGAGCCCCAAAAACGAGCTCATTGCCCTGGTATCGCTTATCCGCAGAATAACAGGCATAGACGAGGTGCTAACCCCGTATGACAAGACAGTTGACAAGAACTTCCAGGCCTGGGTTTTCAAGAAACACGCAGGGGCAGCTCCCAAATTCAATGAAGAACAAATGGAATGGCTCCGCATGATAAAAGACCATGTCGCTGCATCTATCCACTTTGAAAGGGAAGACCTAGATTATGCTCCCTTTGACGCAAAGGGCGGCATTGGGAAGATGTATGAGCTCTTTGGGGATGAAATGGACCAGATAATTGATGAACTCAATGAGGCATTGGTGGCGTAGGGATGGTTGTCAAAGGCACCCCGAAAAAAGAGCTGCCAAAGGGTTGGAAATGGACAACATTAGGGGAAATTGGAGAAGTAGCTTCGGGGGGTACTCCTTCCAC
>QMLZ01000418.1 GCA_003646995.1 Deltaproteobacteria bacterium
GATGCTCTTCCATATACGGGGGATCCGCTCCGGCGGTTCCGTGGACATTGAACATCCGGGGCCATGGTCCCGCATGGGCCAATTCCCTGTTCGAGGATAATGCCGAATACGGTTTCGGAATGAACCTTGCCCTCCAGCAGAGACGCCTCGAACTGATGAACCTTGTGGAAAAGGCCCTGGATGAGGATCTTGACAAGGAGCTTCGGAATCTTTTCAAGGAATGGATCGATGTCTATGATGAAGGGGACGCCTCCAAGGAGGTTTCCATAAGGATACATGAGAAGATGGAAACGATGGACCGCTCTCCCCTTCTCGATGAGATATGGGAGAGAAGGGACCTTTTCACCAAACCATCCGTATGGATAATCGGCGGGGACGGATGGGCATACGACATCGGGTACGGCGGACTGGATCATGTCCTGGCCATGGGGCACAATGTGAACATTCTCGTTCTGGATACCGAGGTATATTCCAATACGGGCGGGCAGTCCTCCAAATCAACACCAGTCGGTTCGGTGGCAAAGTTCCAGGCATCGGGGAAGAAGACCCCCAAGAAGGACCTTGGAATGATGGCAATGAGCTACGGGAACGTGTATGTCGCTTCCGTTGCCATGGGAGCCAACAAGAACCACTATCTCAAGGTGCTGAAGGAAGCGGAGAGCTATCCGGGACCCTCGTTGATAATTGCTTATTCACCGTGCATAAATCATGGTCTGAAACGGGGGATGGGACACTCCCAGGAAGAGGAGAAGAGGGCCGTTGAGTCCGGATACTGGTTCCTGTTCAGATACGATCCTCGCCTGAAGGAACAGGGGAAGAACCCGTTCCAGCTGGATTCGGGTGAACCCAAGGGCGATCTGCATGAGTTCATAATGGGAGAGGTGAGATACCACAGTTTGACTCTATCATTCCCAGAGGAAGCAGAGAAGCTCCATGAGCAGCTCGCAAAGTTGCAGAGGGAGAAATATCTTCAGTACAGGAAGATGGCTGAACCCTGGGAGTGAAGAGGGTTCCTGTATCGGAAACCGCAGGAAGGATCTAGACACTTCCTTTGATACCATTTAAAGGTAGAATGGGCCCGTCCGGACCATCGCAAAATAATGATCGAATATTGATTGCTATCGTTATTTTGCTGGCCAACGATTAAATTCCGATCATATCATACGGCCCCATTCTCTACAACATCAAAATATGATAATCGAGAATGGGCCCGCCCGGACTTGTAAAATATCTATAATGGGCCATAATTCTTATATATATATATTCAGTGACATGCTAACAGTATGTCTATTGTGAAGGAGATGTTGAAGAACGAAGATATCAAGGGTTGGTATCATGAAATGCTCTTTTCTGGAGCCGAAATCACAATAACAACTTATTTACGACGATTATCGGCTATATTAAAACAGATGAACGAAACACCTGAAAGCTTTATTAATATGAGTCCGGAGGATCGATATGAAAAAATGCTGAATTACGCACTTGAAGAACAGAAACGAGGAAGAGCACCATCCTATATTGTTTCGGAATTCAAGGCAATATATTCGTTTTTAAAGTATAAAGGAGTTTACTTCAAACGAATTCCAAATCCAAAAAAGCCATGTCAACACCTACTGTTGCCGATGAAACAATTCCTAATCCTGAATAATTGGAAAGAATACTGCAAGTGGCAAAACCTCGGGATAAAGTATCGATCTGTCTTATGGCATTTGCAGGTGTAAGGCCAGCAGTAATCGGAGACTTGCATGGGAATAATGGACTAACATTAGGAGACATTGAAGGTATATCTATAGAAAAAAATACTGTGACTGTCGAACCTCCCTTGAAAGTAACAATACCCGAGAACCTTTCAAAAACCTCTTATAAATACTTCACATTCTTGTGTGAGGAAGGAGCCCTACATCTTCGGAATTATCTCGAGATCAGGCTTAAGGATGGGGAAAAGATAATGCCATCCTCCCCAATTGTGAGATCGATACATAATAAAAAAAAGTTCGTTTGCACTAATGCAATCCTGCGTGGTATTAAAATATCATTTAAAAAAGCAGGTATCAACAAGAGACCATATGTACTCCGAAGATATTTCGCATCAAAGATGCTTTTAGGAGAATATAAAGGCATCATGCCTCATTCCTTCTCACAATTTATGATGGGACATAAGGGAGAAATGATGGACCAATATACACTTCATAAAGGGTTGTTAACCGTTCAAATCGATAATATCAAAGAAGCCTATCGGAAATGTTATAAATATATTCAGACAGGAACATCTTTAGAGGAACTTGAGGAAACAAATGCTCGTTTAGAGAAGGTTGAAGCGAAGAATGAGACCTTGGAAGAAATGCTTCTCGAAAAACTGAAAAAATCATCAGAAAGAGAGAAACAAATGCAGAAGCAGATCGATGAACTTAAACAGGAACTTCATGATTCGAAAATGGTAGAAATGTTGCTATCTAATTATACTGATGGGTTCGATCGTTTACGAAGCTTATTGAATAACTTTAATGGAAATAAAGATTACTCTGGGAAGACACCTGAGTGAGAGTAACACCTGTTATTACAGCATAGTCAGAGAAATCTAAAAGACGAATCAAGACGAAATGGGAAGTTATCCTATCAAATCCTTCATGTGAAGGAGGATTGAACTTAAACATTCGATTGGAGTGAACCCCTGTATTGATACAAACAGTTAAGCAACCATATTTAAGATTACCTCCTTCTCAAATTGTTCAGGAGACTTGTATCCCAATGATGAATGCAACCTCTTTTTGTTGTAGACATCTTCAATGAAATGCCGAATATTATCCCAGGCATCATCGATATCTCGATATTCATTCATGTATACTTCCTCCACTTTCAATGTCTTGAAAAAGCTCTCCACATAGGCATTGTCATAGGGATTGCCCTTTCGACTCATGCTGTCTCAATATTATGTTCTTTCAGCCTGTCAGTATATGCATGTGATGTATACTGGACACCTCTGTCAGAATGATGGATCAATCCTTTGAGATTTGGATTCCATCTCTCATCAATAGCCATATCAAGAGCTCCCATTGGAAGATCTGTTCTCATATTCTTTGACATGTTCCACCCGACACATTTACGTGTGAACAGATCGAGTATGCTGGCAAGGTATGCAAATCC
>QMLZ01000419.1 GCA_003646995.1 Deltaproteobacteria bacterium
AAAAGAGGAATGCTAGGTAGCACGATACCATAATAGTTAAAAAATGTTTTTGCTGCCTTATACTCATGGCCAACAAAACCGAGATGTACCTTGCGGATTAGCCTGTCTGGTACCAGCCCTTCTAGGATCACTGTATTCTCATAAGAGGTTCGTACACTAACTGCAATTCCAATCCATGGATAATGCGACAGGGTTGTTAGCATTCCAGCAAGATGCTTATGCCATATATTCTTTCCCTCACCTTCATTCAAAGCATCAATCAAAATAAGAGCCCTTGCACCCCGTGCTTGAGCTACTGCCTCAAGCGCTCCCAAGAACTCATCTCTAGTACAAGATAATCCTAGGAGCTTAATTATTTGTGACCATGGTTCATCCTTATTGAACTGCTCGCCTAATAACAATACCGTTGGGAAACCAGAACTGATTCTTTGTTTAGCAACATCACAAAAGAGATGTGTTTTCCCCTTGCCTGCTTTGCCCACTATAAGAAGTGCTGGCACGTTAGATAAATGGGCTTCGCTGCTTAGAGCAAAATCTTTAAGCTCTATAAGAGCTATTATCAATTCATTTAGATGATAGCGCTCATATCCATAATCTTCAGGCTGGTTGTAAGATTTTTGCTTTTTACGAGAGGCTATCCTTTCCTTTTTTTCTCTCGCGGCATTTTCCAATTTTTGTATGCAATTCCTTGATAAGTCCATAGATTTTTGGGCTAATTTATCTATATAATCCCAGTCAATGGGAGCTATCTCTGCGTCTTCAATACTATTCGCAATTGATAAAACTTTACTTATGACTTCTTGAAGAGATTCAAATTCATCTTTGGCAACCTCCAAAGCTTTTCTTGACCGAGCCTTGTTGGAGGTCGCCCTTATTTTCCCACATAGCTCCTTAACCTGGGTATAAAAATCTGGGGTACGGCCTAAACCATCAAACAAACGGGCAATAGGAAGCTCAACATTTAGTTCTGGCGTATAGCGCGGACCCACATTGGCAACTGCCTCCTCAATCCGATTTTTAAACCATTGTTGGCTAAGCAGTTCCTTGTTAAACCAGAAGAAACGTCTACCACGGTGCTCTTCACGACTGAGACGTTCCCAAATTTCATGCTCTCCCCAATAGTTAAATTCAATTGATATCCCCTTTTGCCTCGCCCATCCTTGCCACTTCTGTACATGCTCATTCCATTTGTCCATAAACCACTTTTGCTTTTCGACACGAGGATCTTGTCGATCAATCGGGAGGCAAACTGTATACGAAGTAAGTCTAGGATGTTTCTCAAGAGCCTTCTTTACTGATTCATCCAACTGACTCCATTGATGGTTATTCGGAGGCGAAAGGAAGAATTTAGCCTGCCATCCCCACTCGTCACCATTGGGCAGTTTCCATAGACACTCTACACCAGCGTCAGGAGCAGCCTTGCGAATGAATATAGAACTTTGCGGCGCTTCCTCATATGCTGCGAGTTGACAGCAAAGTTCTTCAAACCCGGTGTTTTGCGAGCCATTCCAAGGTCTAAGATTTTGCCAATTTATTGACATGTTATTACCTTATCATATTTATCACGAACGCAATTTCATATAACGTAGTGGGGATATGGGAAGTTTCCCGTAGGGAGATTTGGGCGAGCGATAGCCTGTCACATATCCTCCCATTAGGCGAAGTTTCAATAATCATCATTTTATCAACCTATCAATTTCTTTTCTTTTTGAAAGTTCTGTATAAAATGTTGCATTCTCATCATTCCAATTAACGCTATCACGACTATCTTGGCGGATGTATCCCTTGCAGGGTAGCGAATGGATTGCAGATTTCTTCTCTCTTATCGGACACTCCAGAGTTTCGGTAATTTCCTTTAAACTCAGCCTGTTTGGACTGTTCCTAAGTGTTTTAAGGATTTCTTTTTCCTGTATCGTTAACGGTCTTCGGTTTCGGGAATATCACGGCTATTGGAATAAATCATTTTTCCATCCTTGAATACAACGAGCTCACCACGTTTTAATGGTTCCCAGAGTTCATCTGTTAACCTTCTGGTTGCGATGATGTAACCTGTTTGTTCTGATTGCTTTTCCTCGGCAAGATTCACTTGCCAATCTTCATCTAACAGGCGAATTTCACCATATGGGGGTCTTCGTTGAATAAAACAAAGTCCGTTATAGCCATTTTTGTCATGATAACAAAACAGAAGCTCGCCATCAGAAAATATGCAATTGAATGTTCCGTATTTGTTGATTTCTTCAAGCTTTTTTGCAACCCAGTGAAAATCTTCGTTCTTCCATTTGGTTATGTCTCGCTTCTCAATACAATTAAGCAGATAGCAAAAGGCATACTCAGAATCTGTCTCGCCAATAGGTTTAAATCTTCCAAGTTTTAAATTTTCATAATTACTATGTGTGCCATCATGGGCGAAAACAAATTCCTTTCCATTCAGTTCCCTATAAAATGGATGTGTATTCTTGTGGCTTTCCCCTCCCACACTAGTATATCTTACATGACCGATGAAAAATTCTGGATTTACTTCTTGATAGTTTTGCAGGAATTTCGAAAGAGGACTTTTTTAGCTCGTATCGGTTCTTTGATAATCTGGGCAGATTCATCCGGATAAAAAGCTATACCCCAGCCATCACGATTTTTCTCACCTCTGTGGCGAAATTCCCTAAATGAAATATTTGGTCTTACTGCCAGATTAAATGACATTGCCAATAACTCACACATTTCTTATCACCTCAAGAAATTTCGCTAACTCGTTCATATTCGAAATGTTCGGATATGGTCATTAATCCGTGACAATGGTATCACTATATTCATCCTGCTTTACCTCATCGAGAGCGTCGAGACAAACACTCACTTCACTTGTTTTGATTAGATCAAAATCTTCAGTTGTTATCGCTGTTGTTTGTGTCACTAGCTGCCGGAGGTATATCTCGATGCCCTTTTTCACACTTTTCTTCAAATCTGCATAAATGGCCTTTCTATTTTTTCCCTTTGCATTTTTTACAAGTTCTTGAAGCAGTCGTGTCTTTCCATAACCCGGCTCTGCGACTAGAATAGTCTTTCGCGTACGCAGTATGTCCCAGAAATCGGGTTTTTTCTCTTCAGGAAAAATATATCTCTCATACTCGGCTTCTTCAGAGAA
>QMLZ01000420.1 GCA_003646995.1 Deltaproteobacteria bacterium
TAAGCCCAAAGACTGTGGAATCACATAAATATAATATCTTAAAAAAGATGGAAATTGATTCCATTGGCGAGCTTATCAGGTACGCAATAAGGAAAAAGATTATAAAACCATAAGGAAAATTTTCACAATCAAGTAAGCACATGTTTTATTTTTTATGGGAACAGGTTGGTTAATAGCTGAAATTACAACCTTTTCATTGAAATATTATAAAGCCGAAGCATAAGTCTCTGACCGATGTGTGGATAATTATACCATGAAGGGGTTTCTTGCTTAGAATGAGTTGATATATCAGATAGTTACCAAGATACGTCTTCCCACAACAGGATAAGCAAAAAATTCAGTCCATTCCTGATTGACTAAACCTTGCTTTTAGATCTATAAATTCCTCACCATTTAAAAGATCCTGCCTTTTTCGTTTCTGGTCCCGGCACATGTGGGTAAGCAAGAATGATATTCATGTCCTTCTACTGTTCCTGATACTGGGCCAAGAAAGCAGAAAAGTATGGATACGTAGAAAATCATGGGCATATTGGGCTATGTCAATATTGTCGTGGGTTATTGGCTCCAATTTTTCCCGACAAAACGGTTAATCTTTTGACGCCTCTCACAAATAGCAATTGGGGAGTAAGCTATTGTTGAGAAAAGGCAATTTGGAAGAGGCAGACACAGTGGAAACTATCTATATATTGAACCCTGACTTGACTATTTTAGCTGTGTCTTCCTCGGTGAAAGCCTTGTTGGGTTACAGGCCTGAAGAACTGGTGGGCCGAAAACTAACAGGAAAGGACATCATCGCGCCTGAGTACGCAACCGTATTACAAGAGCATCTAAAGGGGCTGTTGACTGGTGGGAGCATTCCACCAGGTACATATGGGTTAATAACGAGAGATGGAATGAGAAAGGAGGTTGAACTCAAAGGGTTTGCAATAGAGGGTGTCGATCGAACACCAGGCTTGGTTCTCATCGTGAATGATGGCGGAGCCCTTGTACAGCGTGAACTAGCAGTGGAAAAAAGGCTCATTCAGGCGGATAAGATGATTTCTTTAGGGGTGCTAGTTTCTGGAATTGCCCATGAGATAAATAACCCCAATAATTTCATCATGGTTAACATCCCAATACTAAAACAGGCCTGGCAAGAGGTCATGCCCATATTGGAGAAATATTATCGGGATAATGGTGATTTTGGTGTTGCCGGGCTCCCTTTTAGTGAGATTAAAGATGAGATCCCTCAACTCATATCGGGCATTGAAGAGGGAAGTAGACGAATTCAGCGAATTGTAGCCGACCTAAGAGATTATGTCCGGATTGACACTGGCAAATTGGATCGACCAGTGAACGTTAATGATATTGTTAAGAGGGCCATAACGTTAATCAATAATATGATCAAAAAATCTACAGACAAATTTAGCGCCTCATATGAGTCCGACATGCCTCTGATAAAAGGGAATCCCCAACGACTTGAGCAGGTTGTAATAAACCTGATACAGAATGCATGCCAGGCCCTTACATCTAGAGATCAGGCTGTATGTGTGTCCACTCTTTATGATAAAGAGAAACAAAATGTTGTGATAGAGGTAAGGGATGAAGGGATTGGGATAGACCAAGGGATACGGGAAAAGATTATGGATCCCTTTTTTACTACAAAACGTGCAGGTGAGGGGACAGGACTGGGCCTGGCCGTAAGCGAGAAGATCTCGAGGGAACATGGTGGGTGGTTAGAGGTTTCTAGCAGCAAGGGAAAGGGGAGCGTTTTTAGGCTAGTGCTCCCTATAGATAACGAGAGGAAAAGAATTAGAGTGTTGATCGTAGATGATGACAAGGGCTTTAGATCTATCATGCAGGAGGCTTTACAGCAACATAATGAGTTTGATGTGGATACGGCCTCAAATGGAGTAGAGGCGTGTATTAAGATAGGCAGGTTTCTGCCAGATATCCTGGTACTGGATATCATGATGCCTGGTATGGATGGGGTGGAAGTCTGTGACGTGATAAGGAATAGGCCTGAACTTTCGGGAGTAAAGGTATTGATTGTAACGGGTTTTCGTCACTCCTCGAAGGTCGAGAAGCTGAAAGAGATGGGTTTTTCACACTTTTTGGTTAAGCCTTTTGATTTTGATACATTTTTGAAGGAGATCATAAGATTGGGAGATTTTGGTGATGCCGGAGAGCAAAAATCGATTCCCGCTTCATCCCATTCTCATAGTGGATGACGAAGAGGAAATTTTGAGAAGTTTCAGTATTGCGCTGCGTACTGGAGGGATCACGAATATACTTACATGTCAGGACTCACGTGATGTGCCTTATTTGCTTATGGAGAAGGACCCAGCGGTTATACTTCTTGACTTAGGCATGCCACATATGTCTGGCCAGGAGCTCCTTCAACAGATCGTAGAGGATTTTCCCCATGTGCCTGTGATTGTTATTACTGGAAACACAGAAGTAGAGGTCGCAGTAGAGTGCATGAAAGCAAGGGCCTTTGATTATATGGTTAAGCCGGTAGAGAAAAGCCGACTGATTTCTGGTGTAAAACGGGCTATAGAATTGAATGATTTACGCAAACAGGTACAAATACTGAGGGAAACCTTTGCCCAAAGAGATCTTGAAAATCCTGATGCCTTTTCTGAGATTGTTACAAGAAATCAGGTGATGCTGTCATTGTTTAGGTATGCCGAGTGCATAGCGCCAAGCCCGGAGCCAGTATTGATTACAGGAGAGACAGGGGTTGGCAAAGAGCTTATGGCCAGGGCCATACACAAGCTAAGCGGCCGTTTGGGTCAACTTGTTGCCGTAAATGTGGCAGGTGTAGATGATAATGTGTTTTCTGATACCCTCTTTGGCCATGTAAAGGGTGCATATACTGGTGCGGAGGCTATGCGTAAGGGCATGGTGGAGCAGGCATCCGGAGGAACCCTTCTCTTGGATGAAATAGGCGACCTTAGTGTGGCCTCCCAGGTGAAGCTGCTCAGGCTACTGCAGGAAAATGAGTATTTCCCTTTGGGATCAGACGTGGCAAAGATAAGCGATGCAAGGGTTATTGTAACCACCAATAAGGATTTAGGAAAATTACGTGAATCCGGGGATTTCCGTAAGGACCTCTATTATAGATTATCTATCCACCAGATCCATATTCCA
>QMLZ01000421.1 GCA_003646995.1 Deltaproteobacteria bacterium
TCCCCACTCTGATATACAATGAGCCTCGTCAACTGCTATTAGACTAATATTTAATGTATTTAAAAAAGCTTGGAAAGATGAAATAGCAAACCTTTCTGGTGCACAATATAATATTTTTATTTTATTATTTTTAAGATCAGTGTAAACCTGCTTAATTTGTTCAGCAGTTAAACTAGAATTTATAAACGCAGCCTGTGCACCACAAGCAATCAAAGAGTCCACCTGATCCTTCATCAAAGCTATTAAAGGAGAGATAACCAAAGTAATTCCACTCATTTTTAAAGCGGGTAATTGATAACAAAGCGACTTTCCGAAACCGGTCCGTTGTATCAGCAGAATTCTTTTCCCTTCGAGTAAACTTTCAATTGTTTCCCATTGTTCATCATAAAAGCGATTTAACCTGAAGCGTGTCAGCAATAAATCCTCCGCTTGATTTCGTGTTAGAGTCATTTTATCTTCTTAACTATTCAGGCAGTATTTCGCCTATCTACCACTCGGTGATGTGTAAACTTTTTCCTTCCCTCAGCGTAGTCTTCAACGATCTCCCCATTACCAAGAAGCTTATACTTGTATATCGTGAGCCCCTCAAGACCCACGGGGCCACGGGAATGGATTTTACCGGTAGATATTCCAACCTCAGACCCAAGTCCGTATCTGAAACCGTCCGAGAATCTTGTTGAGCAGTTCCACATCACAGAAGAAGAGTCAACCTCGTTGAGGAAGCGTTCAGCCGCCTTTTCGTTTGCTGTCACGATCGCATCGGTGTGGTGGCTGCCGTACTGGTTTATGTGATCGATCGCATCATTTAGGGAATTAACGATCCTGATTGAGAGTATAAGGTCGTTGTACTCTTTGCTCCAGTCATCCTCACTCGCCGCATTGCAGTCAATCACTGCTCTCACATCTGCATCCCCCTTTAGTTCAACACCTGCCTCATCATACCTTGGTTTGATCGCTTTTAGGAATTTTTCTGCAAGCGCGCGATGAACGAGGAGAGTCTCCATCGCATTGCAGACCGCGGGATACTGGCACTTTGAATCAAAAGCGATATCGACCGCCATCCCAAGATCTGCATCCTCATCGATGTAGACGTGACATATCCCATCTGAATGTCCAAGCACAGGAATTTTTGTGTTGTCCTGGATGTATCTAACGAGTGCGTTCGAACCTCTGGGGATCATGAGATCGATATAGCTGTCAAGTTTAAGGAGTTCGCGTACATCCTCTCTCGTCTCGACGAGCTGGATCGCATCTTTGAAGATCTCATTTTCCTCTATTGCATCTTTTATCAGGTTGTAAAGGATTCTATTGCTGTTTTTAGCCTCAGAACCGCCTTTCAGGATGACCGCATTCCCTGATTTGAGACATAATGTTGAGATCTGAACCAGGGCATCAGGGCGAGACTCAAAGATCACACCGATCACACCAATCGGCGTGGATACCTTGTAAAGTTTGAGCGACTCATCAAGCTCCGTTGCACTAAGAACCTTACCTACAGGATCTTCGAGTTCAATCACCGATCGGACACCCTCAATTATCTCATCGATCTTCTTATCATTGAGCTCAAGCCTTTTGATGAGTGCAGACGTGAGATTTTCTTTCTTTGCCCCTTGTATATCCTCCTCGTTTGCCTTAAGTATCGCAAGCCTGTTATCATCCAGTTTCTTGGCCACACGGCGAAGTGCACCATTTTTTGCTTCTGTAGATGCAGACGCAATCCTGAGTGCTGCCTTCCGTGCCCTTTTTGCTTGCTCTTCTATCGTCATCGTTATCAAGTAACTAAAGAACCTATCTCAATACATAAAACCTTTGACGGGTCATAGATTAAAACGCTCGATCGCTCCCATGAGTTCGGCAAATGAGAAAGGCTTCTTCAAAAAGGTGGATGCACCAGACCTCAGGGCTTCCTCTTTGACAGCGGTATCTGCGCTTGCAAATACAAAGATGACATCGGAGTACACACCCATCATCTCTCGCATGGCATCGATACCGTTCATGCGGGGCATACGGTAGTCGATGATCGTAACAGCTGGTTTTGGATCAAGCATTCGAAAGATCTCTACCCCTTCTGCCCCATCAGATGCGGTCGCGACAACTTCATGACCCCCTGCTTCCAGTAGATCAATGTATAAGTTTCGAACCGTCTCTTCATCATCGATGATGAGCACACTTGCAGCTATATATATTACCTCCTGTGCAATCACAGGACTTTAAAGGCTAAATAAATCTATTAAGTTCTGGTATTTAAACTTTTGCCCTGAAATCCACCTCAACGTCCGGTCCTGCACATTCTCGCCTGCAAACCATGAAACTTCGAGAAACCATCAGCAGCCATCGGGTCAATCCCACCCCCACTGTCAAATGAGACCCAATCTTCCCTGTAGAGTGCAAACTCAGAACTCCTGCCAAGAATCTGCATCGAACCTTTGTACAGTTTAACCGTGACCTCACCACTCACCCGCTTCTGTGTGGAGTCGATGAAGGCGTTAAGATCATCATAAAGTGGATCGAGGAGAAGACCCTGGTATACAAGCTCAGACCATCTCGCATCAACAACTTCTTTAAACCTGAGCTCGTTTCTCGTTAAAACAAGCTGTTCAAGATCTCTGTGTGCTTTGATAAGTACGGTTGCTGCTGGATGCTCATAATTCTCCCTGGCTTTAAGTCCAAGAACTCTGTCCTCGATTATATCGGTTCTACCAACCCCATGCTCCCCTGCTATCTCATTGAGCTTCCTGATAAGTTCAGTTCCATCAAGCAGCTTTCCATCGAGTGCTACAGGTACACCCTCCCTGAACGTGATCTTTAATAGATGTGGTGTATCAGGTGCATCCTCTGTAGATTTAGTCCATGCAAAAATCTCTTCTGGTGGTATGAATGATGGATCTTCGAGCCTTCCTCCTTCAATCGACCTGCTCCAGAGGTTCTCATCGATGCTCCATGGTGTATCTTTCTTGACAGGAACATCTATTCCCTTCTCCTTTGCGTACTCGATCTCCTCAGACCTCACAAACTTGAGTTCCCTCATCGGAGCTATAACCTCAAGCCCCATCGCCCTGAATACCGCATCAAACCTGAGCTGGTCGTTGCCCTTGCCTGTACATCCATGAGCAACCGCA
>QMLZ01000422.1 GCA_003646995.1 Deltaproteobacteria bacterium
CAGGATGATCGAAGATGCAGGTTTCGAGATAATATCCAGTGGTACATATTTCATTAAGCCTTTTTCTAATGCCCAAATGGAACACCTACTCAAAACCGGAATAATCGATGAAAAAATTATTAGGGGTTTAGAAAACATGGCCACGTACCTGCCTGAAATGGGATGTGAAATCTATGTAGATATAAGGAAAGCGAAATCGACCAACCAGTAAATCCTCTTAGGAAGAGATATGGAAAGAAAAAAGGTATTATTTTTGGACCTTGAACGGCAAAACAGACAGGTCCTCCATGAGATCGACGAGAGGCTTAAGGATATTTCTCGCAATTCCAGCTTTGTATGCGGAAAATACGTGAGCGAATTTGAGGAACTCTTCGCTGGTTACCTGAATGTCAGGTATTGCATCTGTGTCAATTCCGGGACAAGTGCTTTGCTGGTATCACTGATGGCAATTGGCATTAAGCCAGGAGACGAGGTGATTGTCCCAGTTAATACCTTTATAGCTACCGCAGAAGCCGTATCCATCTTGGGAGCAAAGCCCATATTTGTGGATGTCAATCCAGATACATATCTTATAGACCCGGAACAAATCAAAGACAGCATCTCAGAAGACACGAAGGCGATAATTCCAGTTCATCTTTACGGACAATCTGCAGAAATGGATACAATACTGGAAATAGCCAGAAATCACGGTATCGCAGTCATCGAGGATGCATGCCAGGCCCATGGGGCCGAATATAAGGGCAGAAAGGCAGGCACTATGGGGGATATGGGCTGTTTTAGCTTCTATCCCGGGAAAAATCTTGGAGCATGGGGTGAGGGAGGCGCCATAGTCACGAATAATGAATTACTCGCACGTAAAATATATTGTATCAGAAATCATGGTGGCCAGAGCAAGTATCAACATGACATTAGAGGTGGTAATTTCAGGATGGAAGAAATCCAGGGAGCTGTTCTTGGAGTGAAGATAAAGTACCTCGAAGCCTGGAATCAGAAAAGGAGTGAAATGGCACGACTCTATCTCGAACAGTTGAGATTCCTGGAGGAGGAAGGGAAGCTGACCTTGCCATCTGTTCTCCCGCACAATAAACATAGCTTTCATCTTTTCGTAATCCAAGTGAATACGGATAGGCAGGTGGTTATTGATTGCCTTGAGCAGAACGGAATTCAATACGGTATTCATTATCCTACCCCACTACATCTTACGAAGGCCTTTTCTTACCTCGGATATAAAGATGGTGCATTTCCAGTATCTGAAAGGTGCCAGAACAAGATACTCAGCCTTCCGATGGGAGAACATCTCTCTGAAATGGACATAAACTACATCAAAGAGATATTGAGCACCAGATGTTTTAGCTAGGTATTTAAAGATATCAAAGGTTACTGCCGCAACAGCCAGTCATGGCAAGTACTAAAAAAAGCCAAAAATGTACAGACAGTGAAGCACCCCGCTATCTCAGCTTGTATGATGGTGAGACCTTTGCAGAACCTGCCAAAAATTGTCATTTGAGGGGAAATCGTGAAAAAAGTTGGTAGAGGGAAAAGCCTGAATACGCAGATGGCATTCAATCTATCGAGAGCCATGAAGGTGCTAGGGGTAACGTGAGGTAGGCAGGTAGGGAGAGGTGTACCCGAACTAAGAAAAGCTTATGAAAAGAGCCAAAAAAGCCCTACTGAGGGCCACGAGGAAACTGATAGCCATCTAAGATGCCCGAAATAATGTGACAAAATTTCTCAGGAAACTTCTTGTCTAAAACGGGAAAATTCAAAGGTCTCGCTGTTCCCTGCTTGCAGCTGAAAGCCATTTCCGGACAGGCGGCAAGGATCACTTTGTTGGAGTTGAATAGGTACTAACTCTATCGATATGCATCACCTTAGGAAACGGATTTTGGTTACAGGTGGGGGAGGATTTATAGGATCTCACCTGTGTGAAAAACTCTTGAACCTGGGAAACGAGGTTATTTGCCTTGACAATTTTTTCACAGGAACAAAACAAAATATTATTCATCTATTGAACAATCCCAGGTTTGAGCTTATTCGTCACGACATAGTACAGCCTATATTTCTCGAGGTAGATGAAATATATAATTTGGCCTGCCCCGCCTCTCCTATTCACTACCAATACAATCCAGTAAAAACAATCAAAACAAGTGTAATGGGTGCAATCAATATGCTGGGACTTGCCAAAAGGGTCCATGCAAAGATACTGCAAGCCTCTACAAGCGAAATATATGGGGACCCGACAGTCCATCCTCAGCCTGAAGAATATTGGGGAAATGTGAATCCCATCGGAATTCGATCCTGCTATGACGAAGGCAAGCGGTGCGCTGAAACCCTTTTCTTTGACTATCATCGCCAGAATGGGATAAGGATTAAGGTCGTCAGAATATTTAATACGTACGGCCCAAGGATGCACCCAAACGATGGCCGCGTAATAAGCAATTTTATTGTCCAGGCATTGCAAGGAAAAGACCTAACTGTCAACGGAGACGGAAGCCAGACCAGATCTTTCTGTTATATAGATGATATGGTGGATGGGCTTATTGCTATGATGGACAGTCCCGATGAAATAACTGGGCCCATAAATCTCGGGAACACCCAAGAAATTACCATCCACCAACTTGCTAAGGAGATAATACAAATCACAAATTCCAAATCCAGGATAGTACATAAAGTATTGCCAAATGATGATCCTGTCAAGAGGAAGCCAGATATTTCCAAAGCTATGGAAGTCCTTGGATGGAAGCCGAAGGTCGGACTTAAGAAAGGACTACAAAATACGGTCAAATATTTTGTCCGATTGCTCGGCATGAAGGAAATTGCACCCAACCAAGAATCTGTTTCCAGGGATTATCCCCCTTTCTATAGCGATAATTTCCTAGTCTCACATAGACTGAGCATATAAAAGAACTATTCCTTTTTCCACTATACACTCTGAAATTATTTCCATAAGCTTTGATAGCCCTCTCAATCTGGCTAATCAGATGAAACCAATACATTATGTAAAGATCGCAGCTAAAAATGGAAAATTCAGCTTCTATATATAGCGTCATAAATATTTGCGCATAGTACCGATTTATGCTACCCTCCACTGAAAAAAGAAGGAGGGCAGCAGCTATGC
>QMLZ01000423.1 GCA_003646995.1 Deltaproteobacteria bacterium
ATTTAGCTTGTCACATTGTGCCAAGCGATGGCTAATTCCAATAATATTCCACCTTTTAGGAAAAACCGCAGCCTCAGCCCTATCCTCCAATGCGCTCCAAACCTCTCTGCCTAGACGAAGCCATTGCCAAGTCATTTCTGAATCGAAGACAAGAAATATCTTAGTCCCGCGTTCTTGATTCCTTGGTTGACTACAAAATCGAAAAGTGTCCAAAATCACCTTGTGCAGGTTTTCTACTCCCATGGAAGCAAGCTCCACATAAATTGAGATCTCCCCCCGACATCGCAAATTTCTAATTTTTCTGTTCAGGAAATCAATAAGGCTGTCATTATTAGTACTCTCAGGGCGAAGATCTATAAAGCAGCTGTCTCCGCTACCCATCTCCGCCGATACAAATTTTCGCAGAGAATCTCTTATAAGCGCGATGCCCAAAGCTTCCGATGCATAAATAAGATATACGCCAGATTGTTGTTTCCTGAACGCGCGACCCTGGAAGTTTGTCAAGGGACTATAACGGCTGGCGGTTTCATCCAACGGAATATGGTAGCTGTGAGCATCAAAAACAGGCTCTGGCTCTTTTTCAGTCAGCTCTTCCAAACTACTCAGTATGTCTTCGTTAGTTCCCATAAGGCGCACTAGATTCGGACTGCGAAGGCGATAATGGCCATCAAGATTTCTAACCAAGACTCCAAGTCCACACATCTCATCTAGCAGTCCCCTCAATTCATCAATCCCGAGTCCTATAAACCCTGAAGGCCACCAGTCCCTGCCCAATCTAAGGATCTCGCCTGGGGCGTAGGCCCGAGCATAGCTGTCCTCAGCGCTCATCTGATCAAGGATTAATAGCCATGCTATGGCTTGGTAATGGGGTTGGAGCGCCAGCGTCCAGTCGAATCTTTCACGTATGCGTCTTCTGACTTCTTGAAGTCGATACACTGCCTCAACATGATCCTGTCGTATTTCATATGGTGGCCGAAGATATTTGTTGCTAACCTGAAGCTGCTTGAGGAGTTCTTGGCAGAACAATTGGATTAGCCCTGGGTGGTAGTTTGTATAAGACAATATCCTTAGCACAGTAGCATTGCCATCTAGGAAGCGATACCCGAGCGCCTCAAGCGGTTCTCTTACAAGTCTTTGCGCTGCGTCGGGTTCAAGAGGGCTTACGCATACCGGTGTTCCGAAATGAGCAAGAGGTTGATTAGGAATTCCGTGGAAACGCTGAACATTATGGAGACCCGCGAAAATTACTTTAAACCGGTAGCCGCTCTCTAACATTAGAGTCCTCAGGACGTCAACCTCAGCAAAGTTTTCTTTGGAATCGGCTTCCAAGAAGTTGTCAGCTTCGTCGAAAAGTAGTATCAAGCGCCTATTTTCTTCCTTCATTACTTCTGAGATTAGCCGTTTTATTTCCTGTGTCCGCCCAGTGGAAATCCTTTTACCCAGCAACCCAAGATCCTTGAGGCAATCCCTAATTCTCAGCCAAATATGGGCCTTCGGTTGCATTGATTGTTCATCACCCAAAAGCTTTATATCAAGGACTGCCGCGTACTGTTCCATGTCTGGATTATGGAATTCAGTTTTGACACGCCTCAGCAGGGCAGATTTTCCAAGTTGACGTCCCCCAAAAACAATACAGCTGCCTCCCATCTTTTGGAGTTCTCGGATCATATCTTCTCGCCCGAAGAACATTTCGGGCGGCACATCGCCAGCTTGGAAAGGCGTATATGGATTAACTGCAGTGTAAGGTAAAGAACAACGCAGAAAAGTGGGTAAGCGCATGCTAGCGTCGCGCTCCTTGGCGAGGAAGACTAGTAGTGTTTCATCAAGAAGAGCCGCGGCTAGGTTCTTTTCTCTTGAAATTCGTACGAGGTCTCGGCGTTGTCTCTCTGTAAGCCTCCCCAGATAAAATACCAATACGTTCTTCAAATTAAGGCGAAGCTCTCCAATCCTAGCAGCAATAGTATCAGCCCCCGGCCTTTCCCAAAAGCAAACTATGTCGTATTTATTTCGGGCTTGCGACCCAAATTGTGGTATTGGTCTGGAGAGCTCGCCAGCGGACATATAGGCCTCAAAAAATATCCAATCAGCGCCATTTTTTTTCTTACGTAATAGTGTCCCCCCGCCATATTCGAAATTGAAACCAAGAAAACGCAAGATAGCGGTTACTGAATATTCTTGCCTTGTCGCGCCCGGCCTTTGTTGTTTTAGAGTCTTCCATTCAGAAATCGCTCTCGCAGCCTCTTCTCTTCTGGGGCCAGGGAGCTCGCCAAACTTAATGCCACACTTTGAAGTACCGCGTTTTATGCCTTCGATTATGCCGTTAAGAGTCCGTTCACTTGTAAGCCCTTTTTCAATAGTCGGGGCTAGGGCTAAAAACTCGCTGAGTTTATCCGGCTTTCGCGGTTTTTGGAAAAAAGTTTCTAAAGAGTCCGACCCCGTATCCAAGGCTCCCTTTAAGTGTGCCAAACTCTCTTCCAAGACCCTCGTATCTCTTCTATCAATAAGGTCGCTGACGAAATTCACTATTTTTTCTTCTACTGACGCAGGGATTTTGGATTTCTTAAGTGTCTCCCTTACGTAAATCCAATCACTTTTTAAATCGATAAGTCTTTTTTCCCTTGCCTCCGATATCTCTTTCTTTATCTGGGCAAGAGACTTGAATTTGTCTGCGTAGTTCAGCCCTGTCCCCTTATAATTCAGCACATTTTTCTTTGCGTCTTCTATTCTCCCTAGGTATTCAGATCGCTTCTCATCCGTTAGCACTCCATCGACCAAGGCCTGCTCTACCTCGTTTTCTACCAAAGCTATATCCTCTATTAAGGCACTACGAGAGCTCTCCTCTCTGATATCATATTTTCTCCGCACCTCAGTTGAAACGGGACCCTCCAAGCCTTTTAATAAGATTTCAATAAACCGATAATCTTGTTTATCCAACCATTCCTTACAAGCGCTTTCTAACGTGCGTTGTTCACTTATTGACTTGCATAAAGCTTTCGTTATTGAGTCAGACTTATCTTTCGGTTGACCATCATCTGAGAAAGATATTTCTGGAGCTAACAAGAGTCTTCTACACATCCCAGCTTGGAGATCGGTTGCGTCTACAGTGATCCAA
>QMLZ01000424.1 GCA_003646995.1 Deltaproteobacteria bacterium
ACTTCTTTCCTCTCCCCGAGAATTCCAAAGAGCTGGATCTTATCACCATCAATCAGAACCTGCACAACCTCTTCCATAACAAGCTCACGCGTTCCATCGTGTTCAAGAATTATATTTGACTCACACATCTCAAGCCACCATTAAATGTTGGGCGAGAAAGTATATAGCGTATTCGCAAAGATCTCTTTTCAAAGTCCCATCTTTCCTGGATTCATTATGCCTGTGGGATCGATCGCTCGTTTAATCGTTCTCATAAGCTCAAGCGAACCTGGATGCTCTTTCTTTAGATAAGAAGCTCTTATCACCCCAACGCCATGCTCACCCGTGATCGATCCCCCCAGTTTTAGTGCAGTGGTATATATCTCTTCGCTCATCCTGAATAGTCTTTCCCACTCGGATTCATCCTGTACATCGATCGCCATCGCGGTATGAAGATTACCATCACCGATGTGTCCGTACGTGATTATCTCAATCCCAAACTTCTCTGAGATACGCTCAATCTCTCGAAGCATCCGAACGACATTTTTTATCGGTAGAATTACATCCTCAGACTCATAGACTCGTACAGAACCCTCTTTATGCCGGGTTATGACCACCCCGATCATCCTTCGTTTATCCCAGATCTCAGCCTGCTCACTTTCTGACTCAACGATTCTGCATTCGGCACCAAGTCCTTCACAGACCTCAATAACCTTCAAAGCCGCTATCTCAGCCTCATCCTCCATCCCATCAAGCTCAAATATGATGAGTGGCTTCTCGCCAAGCCCGATCGCAGCGATTGCAACCTCATCAAGTATCTCACAGGCAGAAGGTAATATACCGCTCTTCAAGACCTCAACGACACCACTTCCTGCACCATCAAGTGTCTCAAAGCTTGCGAGGACAAGATACCTCGATTCGGGAAGCGCCCTGAGCCTCAGTCGAGCACGGGTCACAATACCAAGCGTTCCTTCAGATCCCACAAACAACCGCTTCAGGTCGTAACCAGAGGATGTCTTGAAGCACCTCGATCCCGTATTCACGATCTCGCCTGTGGGAAGAACGACCTCCAGTCCGAGCACGTAGGAAGATGTTGTACCGTACTTGACAGACCTCATCCCGCTTGCATCATTCGCGATCATGCCCCCGATCGTGCACATCTCGCTGCTTCCAGGATCAGGTGGGAAGAAAAGCCCATACTCAAATAGAGCCTCGTTGAGCCCTGCATGAATAACCCCCGGCTCAAGGAGTACCTGCATATTCTCATCATCAACCTCAATGACCTGATTCATCCCGGTCATATCAAGCACAATCCCGCCATGAAGCGGAACAGCTCCTCCAGTAAGCCCTGTGGCCGCACCACGGGGTGTAACAGGAACCTTCATCTCGTGTGCAACCTTCAAAATCTCTGATACCTCACTCGATGATGAGGGTCGAATCACAGCAAAAGGTGGACGCGCTGTTTTTATGTAAGATGCATCCCTCGAAGAGCAATAAAGCTCTGCAGGGTTATTTGAGATTCTATCTGGCGCGATTATCTTGCACAAACGCCTGTAGATCTCATCTTCATCGTATCTGTATTCCTGCATCATTCTTCCTCTCATTAACTCTTCTCGCGATAAGTCCTGCGAATATTCCTGCACCGATCCCATTATCGATATTCACGACCGCAACCCCGCCAGAACAGCTCTGGAGCATTGAGAGAAGCGCAGAAAGACCTTTGCCACCTGCACCATAACCCACGGACGTTGGAAGCCCTATTACAGGAACGTCAACGACCGATGCAACAACAGATGGGAGCGCTCCCTCCATCCCAGCAACAACGATTATAACAGCGATATCTGCCTCCATCATCATAGAAAGTGGTTCAAATAGCCTGTGAATCCCTGCAACACCCACATCGTACGTGGTTATCACCTCACACCCCATCGCAGATGCCACAACCCTTGCCTCTTCGGCAACCGTGATGTCTGATGTCCCTGCCGTGATTATCCCGATTTTACCCTTGAAGTTTATATTGTGATCCTTCTGCCGGATTACAGCCATCTTTGCTTTTCTATTATACTCAAACGTGAGATCTTCGCCCCTAATAGCTTTATTTATCGCCTCAACATTCTCATCATTCATACGACTTACAAGTGCGATCCCGTGCTCTTTGGCCATCTCGATTGCAAGCTCCGCTACATCCTCACTCGCCTTCCCAGATGCAAGTATAACTTCGGGGACGCCCCTCCTGTTCCATCTTCCTGTATCCAGCCTCGCAATCTCACCGATTTCTCTTATGGCATCGGTCCTGAGGGTTTTTACTGCCTCCTCAACAGTGATCTCTCCTTGAGCGAGCGATCTAAGTATCTCTTCCATCTTTACCACTCAAAGATGCTTATGGGCACTCAATATATTTATTATACTCGGAGACACAAATACAGGTAATGCTCGGCAAACTTGAGGAATCTCTAAAGTCGGTTGTAGATCGAATCGCAAGATCAAATCGAATCGACGAGGCTACCGTCAGCAAAATTGTGAAGGATATTCAACGTGCAATGCTCCAGGCTGATGTGAACGTTAAGCTTGTTATGAGCTTATCTTCAAAAATCAAGGAGCGATCTCTGAAAGAGAAACCGAAGCTCAATCCACGGGAACACGTGATCAAGGTCGTCTATGAAGAACTTGTCAATATCATCGGGGAAAGTACACCGATCGAGCTTAAGGCTCAGACGATCATGATGGTCGGACTTCAGGGGTCTGGAAAGACGACATCGACCGCAAAGCTTGCACGATACTTCCAGAAGAAAGGGCTCAAGGTTGGGGTTATAGCTGCTGATACATTCCGCCCAGGTGCTTATGATCAGCTCCAGCAATTATGCGAGGATGAAGGGATCGCATTCTATGGCGAAAAGGGAGAAGAAGATGCTGTAGGGGTTGCAGCTCGTGGTATCGAGGAATTTGATCGGTTTGATGTCAAAATTGTGGATACCGCGGGCCGGCATGCGCTTGAGGACGATCTGATTGAGGAGATGATCAATATCAAGAATGTGATACATCCTGACCACCGATTCCTTGTGATGGATGCTGCAATCGGACAGCAGGCAGGCGAACAGGCTAAACGATTTCATGAGGCAATCGAGAT
>QMLZ01000425.1 GCA_003646995.1 Deltaproteobacteria bacterium
GGTCTTGTCAGATCGGAGCCTTCGCGACAGGATGCGAGTAGAGGGAAAGGCCCGCGCTCAGAACTTTCACGTGGATAAAATTACAAGAGAGTATGAAAAACTCTTTTTGAAGGTCTTGGAGGGAGATTGACTGGCTATGAACATCTACTTTGTGTGCAGCATCGAGTTGGGCCTGAATTCGGGTGCTTCTGTACATATTACCGAATGCGCTAAAAAATCTAGCTAGGGGGTAACGATGTTAATCTCTCCAAGAGACAGGGCTGGCACTATTGCTTATGCAGGGAGATTTTTAATTATTGGCTACCTGTTTCTGAAACATGGTCAAATTCCTAGGTATTACCTGCCCAAGCTGCTATTCAAATTAAGATTACAGAGCAGATACATTAAGAGAGAGATTCTCAATAATGAGATGTATCTGGACTTGAAGGATGAAGGGTTATCAAGGGACCTTCTGAAAACCGGCATTAGGGAGGCTCTTGCTGTTAAACTTGTTCATCAAGAAGTAAAGCCGGGGGATATTGTAGCAGATATTGGGGCCAATATCGGTTACTATGCTTTATTAGAGGCTAGATTAGTCGGAGATAAAGGTAAGGTTTACGCTATTGAACCTGTACCTGAAAATGTCGAATTATTAAGGAGAAACGTAAAGTTAAACAAATATCAGAATGTTGAAGTATTTCAATTGGCTATAGGGAACAAAAACAGGACGAATTTTATATACCTTTCAAGCAAGCGAAATTGGAGTTCGATGATCAGGACAAAACAGGCTGCCCCCACTATCAAAGGGAAAATACCGGTACAAGAAGTAACTTTTGGTGATTTCTGCTTAAAGAACCGTTTATATCCCAATTTTATTCGCATGGATGTTGAAGGCTACGAGGTCGAAGTTATCGAGGGAATGAAAGACCTTCTCAAAGATAAGAGAGGCCTAAAAATCCTTATGGAAATCCATCCGTATCGCGGTAAAGAAATCAAACTGATGCTTAAGACCTTGAGAGAGCACGGGTTTGAGTGCAAGGCAGTTATCAATGAACCTGACTCTCCTCAGCTTTTAATTCAGAAAGAACCTCAATTTCTTAAAAAGATGTTTAATTTCTGTAATGAGAGGCTAGGTATATACCCATCTGGTTTGTTTAATATGACTCTGGGACAGCTAATAGAAAGTGAGTTTTTATCAAAGGCCGGTTGGGTTCATGTGCTTTTTGAAAGAAAGTGAGCCATTGCAATTAAGATGAGTGAAGTTCATCCCCTGTCACCAGAAACCAGATTGGTATCACGGATTATGAAAAACTCTTTTCGGAGGTCTTGGAGAGAGATTAACTGGCTATGAATATCTACTTTATTTGTAGCATCGAATTGGGTCTAAATTCAGGCAACTCCCTCCAGGTTGCCGAATACGCCAAAAACTTGGCCGAATTAGGCAACGACGTCACCCTATTCGCCCCCAAATACGGATATAGGGGGACGATAAAGGGTGTAAATATCATCAAAATCCCCTGTGGCTCCTCTCTTTATGCCAGCAAAATCCTCTACCAAATCCTGCTATCATTCGTCTTAGCATACAAGATAATCTCGAAGAGGCCCGATTGCCTTCTGGTTAAGCACAGCGTAGTTAATCTCGGCTTCACTTTACCCATTCAAGTTTTTAAGATACCCTTTGTGCTACAGGTGGACGCAGATCTGATAGAAGAGATAGAACTGGATTACAGGTATATCCCTTCGCCATACCTGACACTGTTTGCGAGATTTCAAAGATATATCTTTGCCAGAGCCGCTAAACTCATTGTGGTCCACCCAGCCGTGAAAAGGGGCTTGGTAAATAAATATGATTTGAACCCCGATAAAATCGAGGCCATAAGGCTAGGGGTTGATACGGAGCTCTTCAAACCCCTGGATCAAGAACAATCCAGGCTAATACTAAACCTGGACCCTTCCTTAAAATACCTGACCTTCGTCGGCCACGTCCTGCCCTGGCACGGCGTGGATTATATCATAAAAGCCATACCCCATTTGAAAGAGCTCAGGGATGACTTCAAGGTTATAGTCGTTGGCGATGGGCCATCTCTAAAAGATGTAATGGAATTGGCAAAGGAGTGTGGGGTTGGCAACCTGGTCGACTTTGTCGGCGAGGTACCCAGGGAGCAGGTGCCCTATTGGATAAATGCCTCGGACATTTGCCTCTTGCCGGCCAAGATGGTTAGGAGCCACCCAGGAGATCCGATCAAGATGTATGAATACATGGCCTGTGGCAAACCGATCATCGCTGCTAACGTTGAAGGATATGGGGATTTCGTGGAAAAGAACAGGCTTGGCATCAGCGTGGATTTCACGGATAGCAAGCAGCTAGCCACCGCAATGGACAATCTGCTGAAAGAGGATCTATCATCTTATCGCGCAAACAATCGGAAGGTGGCGGTTAATAATCTTCAATGGAGGCATACCGTCGAGAAGGTAAACGGCGTTCTGAGGCAAGTGGTGCAAAGTTCTCGCTGATAAGCGTTGTCGGGGAAAGGGTATGTCTTTCAGAGCGCGAGGCGCTTGGATCGTATTTGGTTTAGCACTCTTATTGCGGCTTCTGCTGTTCGCGGCGGTCGCATCGGCGCCTGAGCGGGCCTTCACACCCGATTCCCATGGCTATCACCGGCTCGCCCTCAATCTCCTGGCCGGGCGGGGCTTCTCCTTGTCCTCTCAAGCGCCCTACGCGCCCGATAGCCTGCGGACGCCCACCTACCCAGCCTTCCTGGCGGTACAGCCGTTCTGGTCCGCCAGCGGGCTTGGTTCCCCCTGGGCTTGCTCTTGTCGGTTATCGCCTACCTCGCACTGCTGCCTGGAGCGCTAGCTCATCCCCGCTTCCGCGTGCCCATTATGCCTCACATCTGCCTCCTGGCGGCGGTAGGGGTGACATCGGTGTGGAGAGGATGGTGCAAGAGACGGAAGCCCTGTACGAGGAGCTGATCGGGGAGAAGATGGAAAGGGGAGGACGGAGGAGGGAAGGGGGAGGAGGGAAGGGGGAAAATGGAGGAGGGATATGAGGCGGCGAGGGTATGTTGGGTGTGAGACGTGGACTTTTGGTGGAGAGCAGTGGAAGCCGGAGA
>QMLZ01000426.1 GCA_003646995.1 Deltaproteobacteria bacterium
AGAGGCCCTGAGTCTTCCTAGGTATAAGATCCATATGAAAATGAATCTAGACCAAGAGAGTCCGGGATTTCAAGGAGAAGAGACGATCACCTTTATCAATGGCGAAGAAATCATTTTAGAGAACCTCTATCTTCGTCTCTATCCCAATGGGCATAAGACCTACGGGAACGGGAGTCTGAACCTCATCAAGGTCTTGGTCGCCGGCCGCGAGGTACATCCCGTCTTGACAGTCGAAGAGACGGTGGTGGAAGTACCTCTGCAAGAGCCTTTGCCTCCCGGCGGACAGGTCAAACTGGAAGTGGAGTTTGAGGGTGAGATATCCAAAGATTTCGCGGGAGTGCGCTTCAACTACGGCGTCTATAACTACACACAAGGGGTGATGACACTCGCCAACTGGTATCCCATTTTGGCTGTCTATGATGATGAGGGTTGGAACCTGGACCCTGTCTACGGATGGGGAGATGCCGTTTATAGCGACGTAGGGCTATATGAAGTCTCTATCAGCACTCCGGCAAAGACGGTAGTAGCCACAAGCGGGTTTGAAGTGCCTGGGAAGAGTAGCCAAAATGGCAATGCCACCACTCATTTCTATGTTAGTGGCCCAACCAGAGATTTCTTCATCGCCTTGAGCAGGGATTTTCAGGTACTGAAAAGAGAAGTTGGAGATACAGTTGTCAACTGCTATTTCTTGCCTGGAAAACTCGCAGTAAGTCGAGCGGCACTGGAAGTCAGCGCCACCGCCTTGGAGGTTTTCGATCGTCTTTTCGGCCTTTATCCATATGTTGAGTTAGATGTACTGGTGTTGCCTCTTCCATTTACCGGTGGTGTGGAATATCCCGGTATCATTCTCCTCTCCGATGGGCTCTTTTCCGACCTAGATGATACTATATCCAGATCTGTAGTAGCTCACGAAGTAGCCCATCAATGGTGGTACGGAGTGGTGGGAAGCGACGTCATCGATGAGCCATGGCTGGATGAGGCCCTGGCCACCTACTCCTCTGCGCTGTATATCGAAGAAACACTGGGAAAAACCTGCTTTGAAGGCGTTCTCGCGGATTGGCAAGAAAGGTATACACGGGCCAGAGCTGCAGGAACTTGCGCCTCGATAACCAGCCCTGTAACCTCCTTTACAAGTAACAGCGACTATACCCCGATTGTGTACTACGGCGGAGCTCTCTTCTACCACGCTTTGAGGGAGAGAATCGGAGATGAGGCCTTCTTCGAGGGCTTGAGAGAATACTACCGACAGTTTCGATACAAAATCGCTACGACCGAGAAGCTGCTGACGCTCTTCGAGGAGGTCTCGGGTGAGGAGCTGGACGATCTGTACGAGGAATGGCTTTTTGCGGAAGGGATCATTATCTTGCTAGAGAGCAAGAACCTTCTGTTTGAGGAGGGCTGATCCATGTGTCACATCGCAGGAGAAGATAGAGCCAGAGAGAAGAGAGATCTTAAAGCTAGACGGATATGTTCTATGTGCCAAAGGCTGCGCTGTAGATTGTGGCGGCTAGGTTGGACGAGGCGTCTCCTTGTACTCTGTTCTCTGTTTGCCTTCATTGCTTTTCTTTCGGCGCCTATCGTAGCAGTACCGGTACACATCCTGTTCGATGAGACCGGACTCTACAAGCGCTCGAAAGATTCATACACGGAGGGCGAAGGGTATGAATATGCTATTGAAGAGACGGCGTGGTATGGAGCGTCCACCTTCGCCAACCTGTTGCAGGAGCAAGGATATACCGTCGACCCATTGACCGCCAAACCCATCACATCCGGTGTACTGAATGAAGTAGACCTTTTGATCATTCTTGGCCCTACAATTAGCCAGTCCTATACAACTTCTGAGATCGAAGCGATCCGTGCCTTTGTCGAGAACGGCGGCGGGTTATTCCTCGCGAGTAGCGCCTGGGGAGGACCTGAGAGCCCCCCCTGGAGGAGCCGATCCGATCGCCCGTGCGTTCAACGTCAGTTTTAAGGGTAACGGCAGGCTCTGCGACCCCACGGATCACAGTGGCAGCTTGACCCACGTTGTTCAGATCCGGACGATGCACGATCATCGCATCACTAAGGGCATATCCGCTTACTACTTCCATGGAACCTACCTTGACGAGCTCGATCACGCCTTCGTCTTGGCGGAGAGCGATCCGGATTCCTGGTTCGACCGCTACGGAAGCGATGATTGGGGGGATAAGGAGAGGCAGACGAGTGAAGAGAACGGCCCCTTCGCGGTCTTGGCCGCGATGGGATACGGCGCTGGACGCATCGTAGTCTCTGGTGCCAACTTATTCATGATGAATGATTGGATCGACGATCTGGATGCCGAACGGCTCGCATTGAATATCGTGGAGTGGCTGGCGTATGGTTACGTGAACCAATCTCCCATCGCGGACTTCACCTGGGAGCTGGTGAGCGGGAACGAGGTTCGTTTCGACGCTTCTACCTCGCACGATCCCGATGGCCACATCGTCAGTTACCGCTGGGACTTCGACAGCGATGGATCGTGGGACCACGTGAGTTCCGATCCTGCTACCACTCATACCTTCTCCCATCGGTTTGCCTGCCGCACCGTGCTCATGGTCGCCGATGACAAAGGTCAAACAGATACCATCGTTAAGACCCCCTATCTACCCCCTATTTCTCCCACAGCATCCTTCACTTGGGAAGGTTTTTCCCTTGAGGGAGCACGACTCCTTGTCAAACCGAAGGCTGGGGATCGGATTCGCTTCGATGCCTCGGCTTCCACTGACCCTGATGGCCAGATTGTGAAGTATGAGTGGGACTGGAACTCTGATGGTACATGGGACAAAGAGAACACGAATCCTGTCACTGAGCATTCCTTTATGGAAGCAGGCACCTATCAAGTGACCCTCAGAGTGACCGACAACGACGGCCTTACAGACAAGACATCCCAGACCATAGGCATCGAGCACAAGGACCTCATCCAGGCCAACTTCACCTTCCAAGTGGTGGATGAAGCTCTTCACAAGATCCACTTAGATGCCAGTGCTTCAATTGACACCATGGGCAAAATCATCCGCTACGAATGGGACTGGGACGGTGATGGTATTTACGACACCGCCGTACAGACCCCG
>QMLZ01000427.1 GCA_003646995.1 Deltaproteobacteria bacterium
CCATTTTTACCTCCATTTCTTTTTTTAGCCATTCCTCAAGGCTCTTTCTATCCTTATTCTTTCTCTCCTCCTCCAACAATCTTTCATAATCCAGATTTTCCTCCAGAGCCCTCTTCTTCACCTCTTCTATACTTCCCTCTACTATCTTAGAGTAATCAATCTTCTCCGGCTTTTTAAAGAAAGCCTTTCTACCCAATTTTCTATCCTTGGCCATCCTGTCTTTTATTTTTCAAAATAAAATTGAATGGGTGTAAAAATTAAAACTAGAAAGCAAATGTTATATCGGCACCCGCAATTTCTCCAAGAAACTCCGCAGCACTCACTATCCTCGTATCGTCTCTAAGATCCTCCTTTTTAACTATCCCCAATTTAGTGACCAATTCACAGGTAAGTATCTTCCCTCCAGTTTCTTTTATGGCCTCTAACATATCCAAAAGATCGGGCATGTTCTCATGCGCCTTACTCATTTCCTCTAAGAATCCCTTCTCCATTGCCTTTCCTCCACCCGGGATGAAGAACAACACCACTTCATATCCTAAGGATGCTGCCGTTGACCCTATGATAAAGGTAGGATACACATTCTTGGGTTCTGTTCCATTACAGATTATCCCGCATTTTTCTGCCATTTTTTACCCTCTCTAAATCTTAATCTATTCTAAATCTTAATCCTGGCTATAAATTTGCCTCCCTCTTCCTTAAACTCCAGGAGCTCTGCATTCTCTCTTTTACACCAGACCTGCACGCTGTTCCTAAAGCCGTCTGCGTCGGATATCACCTTCATAACATCTCCCGGTTTCAGTTCCCTTCTCTTCCTGCTAATCTTCACAATCGGCATCGGGCAAGCAAGCCCGGTTGTATCCAATTCTACTTCTGCCATTTTTTTATTACCTCCTTTTTATTTTTTAGATAGAAATTCCATCTACCATCTTTTTGGTTATCTCCCAATATATCTTACCTATCCTACTATCTGGCGTATAATGTGAGATAGGTAAGCCTTTCTTCTGTGCCTCGTATACCTCTCTGGAATACGGCACGATGAAGATATTGCCATTAAAGCTGACCCTTACTGAGAGATATATCTTAATCTTATCCTTAATCTCCCCAATCGGGTCTTCAAAAGAGATAAATTTTGGTAATCTTAGTGTCTGTGAAATTTTTTGATATATAGATTGAAGTTTAGATTCCTGAAATTTTGTTACAATTACTGTGTCTATCTCTTTTTTTACCCCCAGTTCATCTTCAACATCCTTGAGTATCGTTGCAAATGTCTCAATACTCTCCGTCGAAAAGTATCCTGTATCTATCGGAAGGACTATGTGATCTGCGGCAACGATGCCATTTATTAAGAAAAAAGAGTAACTGGGGGGTGTATCAATTAAGATATAATCATAGTTATCCTTGACCTCATTCAGAATCTGGTCAAGTATCATCGGCGCATCTTCAGTGTTGTGCATCGAAACCAAGATTCCCGCTAGATCCAGATCGGCTGGAGCTAAGTGAATATTATCAATTTCCGTTGAGATGATCACATCCTCGATGCATATCTTTCCTTCGTTATTACATCTATCGAAGAGAGCATCGTACAATGAGACGGATAGATAATTCCTGTTTATCCCCAAGCCAACGGTGGCACTTGCCTGAGGATCCAGATCCACAACCAGTACCTTTTTACCTATCTTGGCGAGCCCACCGGCAATATTTACGCAGGAGGTAGTCTTACCAGTACCACCCTTATGGTGAGCAAAGGCTATACACTTGGCCCTCATTTTAAATTTGGGATGAATTCATATTGGGTAAGCGAACTTTAGCTCTTGGGAAACACAGGCTAACTTATCCAAGATTCTGTGAATCATGATATATTACGTGAAACTATTATAAATACGTATACCTTTGGGATAGATCTATCTCTTTATCTTCTCATCAAGCCTTTTCGTCAGTATCTTCAAGGATGCTGAATCGAGCAGAAGTATCAACCTTCCCCTGATCATGGCTCCTTTTTCCATGAAGTCCGTTGCAAGTACGAGCGCATATTCTATCTTCCCTTTAAAGGCTTTTGTTATATCACTAACTGATCTTTCCGTTAGGGTGAAGGATATCGATGGAACGTGATGGCACAACCTGATCCCCAGGAACTTGTTGAGAGCGGTCAGATAGGACCCGATGAGTATGTTACATAGCTCTCTTATTGCGTCCCTTCCCAGGATATCTAAAACCATGGATTTCTCTCTAGCAATTATACTCCTCAGTATAATGTCTGCCAATCTCACTGCATCCTCTCTACTAAAAACCACAACTACTAATGCGTTAATATCTCCAGTTACCCTGCTATGGATCTCAACAAGTAGCTCTCTGGGGGGTGCAAGCATGGTAGAAACCTCATTAACCTTAACTAATCTTGCCCATGGAACCTTTAACTTGATCTCACATTCGAGCATTTCTGAAAAGGCAATGCTTGCGTTACCTGTGCCGATCGTTCCAACCTCCCTCAGAGCATCTAGCTGCAGCTTCGTTATACCAGTATTTATCATTCTCCTTTATAATTTGCTCAATAAAGTATTTATAAAAGAAATACAAATAATATCACACGGGGTGTTTTAAATGCCAAAGATTTTAATTATTGAAGATTCCGCATTTGAGAGGAAGGCCATAGCAGGAATGCTAACAGATGCGGGATATAATGATATAGTGGAGGCAGAGAGTGGTGAGATCGGATTAAAGAGGTGTAAAGAAGAAAGGCCCGATCTGATCTTATTAGATCTCAGAATGCCAGGGATGCCCGGGATGGAGGTCCTAGAGAGATTAAAGAAAGAAGATTCGGGCATAAAGGTGATTATTGTCAGCATAGTTAGGAAGAGGGAAACGATCGATGAGGCCCTTAAGCTGGGGGCTGAAGCATATATTACGAAACCCGTCACTTCCGCAAAATTGATACCCGAGGTTAAAAAGGCTTTGGAGGGATCCAGATGACAAAAATACTGTTAGCAGATGACTCTGCGTTTATGAGGAAGATATTAACAAATATACTGGCCAAGGCAGGATACACAGATATTATCGAAGCAGAAGATGGGGAAGAAACTGTTAG
>QMLZ01000428.1 GCA_003646995.1 Deltaproteobacteria bacterium
AACCGTGAAAAAATTAACAGATAATGAATATGACGACGATCATCCAACGACTGACAACGGCTATATATCTTGGGAAGGACAGAAAAATGGGAATTGGGAAATCTTTCTATGGGATGGTGACAAGATCACTCAGTTAACCAACAATGACTATGACGACAGGTACCCTAAAATATCCAGGAAGAAAATTGTCTGGGAAGGGAACGACGACACGGACTGGGAGATTTTTTTCTGGGACGGAAGAAAGATAATAAAGATCACAGAAAATGATTATGACGATAACAAACCCCAGATTGATGGTAATTATATTGTTTGGCAAGGAAAAATAGATGGAGGATGGGAAATCTTCTTATGGGACAGCAATGACATCGTGAGGTTAACTAACAATAATTATGATGATCTATCGCCAAGAATAAGTCAGGGGCAAGTTGTATGGTATGGCGGGAATTCGGGAAACCGACAAATCTATTTGTGGGACAGTGGAACAATAAAAATTTTATCCCACGGTAGTGAAAATTTAAATCCAGAGATTTGTAAAGGCAGAGTTGTCTGGAGATATTATGATGGTAATGATTATGAAATCTATTACTGGGAGGGTGGTAGCTCCCAACAATTAACGAACAATGATACAGACGATATAAGTCCTAAAGTCTCGGAAAGTCTTGTCGTATGGATAAAACAGGTAAATAGTAAAAAAAAGATAGCAGTATGGGATGGAAAGTCCATAAACCAGATTAGCTATTGTGTTGGCGACGATTTATCACCCCAGGTATGGGAAAAGCAGGTTACCTGGACAACTTCTAACCTCGGAATGGGGAAAATTTATTATTGGGACAGTGAGAACGTGTATAAGATAACAGATAATTTATTCGATGACGGGATTACAAGTATCCAAGGATGGGATAACATTTGCTGGCAAGGATATGACGGTCATGATTGGGAAATATTTCAGTACAATGTTTATGACAATAAAATAGAACAGATTACAAACAACGACTACGATGACAAAAATCCAATATTAGTTGACTGGGATTCCGTAGCCTGGGAAGGTTATCCAGGAAATGATTGTGAAATATTTCTAAGGACTAACGATGGAACAACCAAGCAAATAACGGAGAACAGCACCGATGATATAAATCTTTCCGGCCACTATGGGACACTGGTATGGGAACACTATGATGGACATGATTGGGAAATTCTTATGTATGATAAATATGAAGACAGTATTGAGCAGATTACTAATAACGACTACGACGATAAGAATCCAAAAGCAGATGCGATGTCTTCTGATTCATTCACATGGCAGAGTTTCGACGGCCACGACTGGGAAATTTTCTACAAAGACTACAATGGAATTCAACAACTTACTGACAATGACAGCGATGATAAGAATCCTCATTGTGATAATTACAAAGTAGTCTGGGAAGGTTTCGACGGATCGGATTCAGAAATTTACTACTGGGATGGTATAAGCATTATCAAGATCACCAATAATACCTATGAAGATCAGTCACCCGTAATCAGGGTAGGCGGAGATCCATACCTGGGAACCGAGCAAACATTAATCGTTTGGCAGGGGGAAATAAATGGCGTATGGCAAATTTTCTATTGGAAGAACGGGAGCATCTATCAGGTTACCAGTGGCCCTTACGACAATATCAAACCACGGATTGTCAGTTGTGATGTATACGAAGGAAGATTGAATTTTAAAATTGTATGGCAGGGTTATGATGGTCATGACTGGGAAATTTTCTCCTCGGACGGAAATGGAATAAAACAGATCACGTACAACAACTATGATGATATAAATCCTACATCGTTTGGCAACGGAACTATCTGGGAGCGATACGACGGTAATGATTGGGAAATATGTGGCAATTCAATATTGGCAGACGTAAAAATTCATTCGTTTCTTATAGAAAATCATGGACGCAGGTGGGATCCACTTAAGTTCAAAATTGTTGTTCGAAACAGCTCATGGTACTGCGACAATGACATCTATCTTGATGTCTATAAAAATATCCCCTTTCCTCCTAAATATTTTCAAATTGGAGATATCTCCAGGTCTTTAAGACGACTCTATCCCGGCGAAGGCCGAGCCTACACGGGATATCTGACTTTCGATATGGACGGGACTTACAATGTTTGGGCTCAAATAGACACAGATAACGAAGAAACGGAGGAAAACGAAAGCAACAACATCGCTGGCCCCCTCCAAGTAACAATTGATCCTGACGCTGATCTTGACAGAGACGGAGATGTAGATGGGGTAGATCTTGCCATTTTTGCAAAATCTTTTGGGTCAAACAAAAATGACCAAAACTACGACCCACTTTGCGACTTTGTCTACGACTGGAATATAAACGGAGTAGATTTAAAAGCCTTTGCTCCATTCCTGGGAAAAACCAATTGTCCGTGGTTTATGTAATGGAGGGGGAGAGATGAAAATGGACAAAGCAAACAACTGCCGAAGCCAAAAATTTCTGGCCGCTGCAATTTTGTGTTTCTTGTTCACTTTTACAATTGTCAACAATTCAAGAGCAGACTGGAAAGCTCTTTTTTATGATGACTTTGAAAGCGGAGATTTATCGAAGTGGACAATTACCATAGAACCAGATTCCCCAACACCTGCAGGATGGGAAATTATGGGCGAGTCCGAAAACAATGTATTAAGAGGCAGGGGGCACAGTTGGGCAGAGCTCACCAATAAATATTGGAGAAACTATGATCTAACTTTTCGATTAAAAATCATAACAGGTCAAATACACGTATGCGTCAAGCTGAGTGACCAGGGCCGTTACCTGATCCGTTTTGCCAATAATTCTGTAACAATTGAAAAAGAATCACCCTGGGGAACCTTTACATTTCTCCGTTCCAGTTCTCCTACTCTCAATCTTAACGAATGGTACGGTGTTGAAATCCGAATAATTTCCGAATCGATAGAAGTGTACCTAAATAATGATAAAATTCTTACGGCAGAGGATCCAGAATATCTGGTGAGCGGTGGGATTGGATTCGAAACCTTGGGGGAGGCAAACGAATGGACATCTGAAGTTCTTATCGACGATGTAAG
>QMLZ01000429.1 GCA_003646995.1 Deltaproteobacteria bacterium
AATAATGGATCACCCCATCGACAATATATGTCGGATTACTATGGGTAGTGACTCTTGAAGTTTCAAAGCAGCCACCCTGGTCTATTGCCCGCCGCGTTCCGCTCTGCGTGTATCTTTTTGGGTCGAGAGTACCAACCCCGGCCAAGGCAAGGCTGGTACTCTATCCATAAGGCCAGCATGCTTTACGTTTTACACACAAAGGCGGGGACTCGGCACTGAAATGTTAACCTTCGAATTGTACACACACCGACATTTTCAAACATTCCCAAACTATCTCTTTTCCGCCTCTAAAACTGCGCGGATAAAAGGCACTAGTTGTTCCCACGTTGCCGTGGCCGTGACAACTTCTTTTCCATTCTTGATTTGGTTAATCGGTAAGGGGGTTGAGAGAATAGAATTTGTGCCATACAATTCTTCTCCGACCCATCTTACTTCTCCATAAAGCCCATGCATTCTAAAACCGGGACGACGCCAGATCTGAACTACCTTTGTGGTATCAATGCTGCCAGCGGCTTCGATACCTTGTTTTATGTAAAGTACGTCATTATAATATTCAAGGCTCCAAGCATCTTGGGTACCATATCTATCCAGGTATTCTTGGCCTACCTTGCGCATCTCTGGCGTGAATGCGAAGCCTATATAATCCGCAGTCCCTGATTGAATCAGGCCCTCTGCAGCTTCAGGGCCTGCAATCTTGAGAACCATCGCTGTATCCGAGCCATAGTCTGCCATAAACAAGCCTTTATAACCTAGCTCTCGGGCCTGTTTCATTATTAAAGCAAAGTCTCCGGGGGGAGTTCTGCTACCGGTGATAACATCCGGTTTCAAAGGAATTACCTTAGTAAGCATAGGATAGAAATCCTTTACACCTTCAGGGACAAACACGATATCCAATATCTTTATGTTAGTGACTTTTGCGTATTGTTGGGACATTTTTGCCCCTTCTTGCCCCGTTTCAGAGTCAGGCTCAAACACGACCATCGTTTTCGTTTTTGGGTAAAGTTTCTTCAACGCGCTCCAGCAAGCAGGAGCATACTCATCGGCTATTTGGACGGCTCTGAATGTGTAAAAGTCAGTGGGTTTAGGCCGTGAAGCACCGCAGTGCATCACGATAACCTTGTTCGCTTCGGTGATAGGTTGGACAACTTTCAAAGTCCCTGAGCTCATGGGGCCTATAATATACTTTACACCATCTTTGTAGATAAGCTTACTGAATGCAGCTATACCGACATTAGGAGAAAACTCCGTATCTTCGCTTATAACCTCTAATTTGTAGGTCTTATCACCAACGTGAACTCCCCCCGCCTTGTTGATATGATCTACAGCCAGCCTTACGCCGCGGTCTACCGGAACTCCCCAGGGAGCGCCACCTCCTGAGAGTGGTTGAGCAACGCCGATTTTTATAATGTTGGTTTTCTCTTCCCCAGAAACCACAGTCCCAGTAAAGAAGACCAATGTGAGAATCAATAACCCCCAAATGATTTTCCTTCTCATGATAATTCCTCCTTAATTTAATTTGTTACTACTACTAAGAACTCGATGAGAGGAACAGTTTCTTAGTAACTTATGAACAAATTTGAGCTTAAAAAGGACAGAGATATTTTTGTGGGAGCCTATCTAGTGTCAAATCTCAATCCCGCTAAATCGGGACCAAATACCAAATCAATATCAAAGATCAAATCGAGCAAAATACGTACTGTTGCGAGTCTCTCCCCCGCCCCTGACTTCAGTAGCAGGTGAGCAAGATACGTTTTGTCATTGAGGCATTTGGATTTCATTTAACATTTGTTTGTTTCCGGTTTATTCAGATTAAGTTTAATGTTACCATAACCTCCTGCTCCAAAAGTGTGTCTGTAAAGTCACCTCCTTTCAATTCGTTATGTGGTTGATACAAGTGATCGTCCTTTGAACGATAATCGTTTGATGGCGCGGAACTAGGTATTGCGTGGGTAATACGAAGTATCGCTTCTCCATTTGCCGCCCGGGCTCAGCCATAAAGCATTACGGTCTTAATGATTTGCTACACAGTTGGACCTTGCTTGCCGGCAAGAATATCTTTTTTTGTTTAAAGGCCTTGCAGCCAAACGAAAATAACGAGGTCCACAAAAACCGTAAGAACCTAACTTTGAGGCGTAAGATAAACTTCAGCCTACCAGTGCTTTTGCCTTCTCCACCGCAGAAGCAGCATTGGCACCGTACCCATCAGCGCCTATCTTGTCTGCAAATGCCTGAGTTACAGGCGCGCCTCCGACCATGACCTTCACCTGGTCCCGAAAACCTGCCTCCTTGATCGCTTGAATCGTTTCTTCCATCTTCGGCATTGTCGTCGTCAAGAGCGCTGACATTCCCACAATATCCGGTTTGTGTTCTTTAACCGCATCCACAAATGCCTGGGGCTTGATCCCTGTCCCAAGATTTATTACCGTAAATCCCGCCCCTTCAAGAAGCATGGCTACCAGATTCTTTCCGATATCATGGAGATCCCCTTCCACTGTGCCAATAATAACGGTACCCGCGCTCGTTTCTTCACCACGTACAAGAAGCGGCTTTAGAATATCTAGCGCCCCCTGGATGGTTCTGGCTGAAAGCAATACTTCGGGGATAAACATCTCACCGGATTTCATCATCTTGCCCACCACCTCCATTCCAGGCAACAAGCCGGTATCAATGATTTCCCTTGCTCCTTTGCCTTGCTCAATTGCCTGATTCACCATGCTCTTGAGCTCATCACCTTTCCCTGCTATGAGCAGCTCTACCATCTTTTCGTACATCTCTTCCGACATCTCTACTTCCTCCTTCATCACTCCCAAATATTTATCTGGAGGGAAAACGATCAATGCTTTCCCCTCTGAATTTCTCGATAAAATCGAACAAAAATCTAAAATTGCCTATCCCTTCTTGTAAACTCCCAGTTCCTTTTCCGCTTCCTCTACAATCGAGCGTATTTCTGCCAGAGTGCTCTCCCGGAGTGGCTCTGGAGTATGGGTTTCCAAGATATACTTGGCTTTCTCTAGTGCCCTCTGATGGATATTTGTGCACCCCTCGTTCTCCCAGTCTTCCCTAGTTTTC
>QMLZ01000430.1 GCA_003646995.1 Deltaproteobacteria bacterium
CCCCGCGACGGGATGGCGAGCACGTCAGGGCTGAGTATCTGCCCGAAGGCAGCGACCACGATGACCGTGGGCGACAGTGCGCGTAGTTTCTCCACGGCCTCGGAGTCACGGAGTGTCCGTGGCTGCCAGACCGGCAATCCGTGGGCCAGGGCTGCCTCCTTCACCGCCGAGGCCGCCAGCTTACGACCCCGTCCCGCCGGCCGGTCAGGCTGAGTCACCACACAGACCAGTTCATAGCCCTCCTGAGCAACAAGGGCCTCCAGGGTGGGCACGGCAAAGCGGGGTGTGCCCATGAACACAATGCGATCCATTCTCATTCCCCTCCTCTCCATCCTCTTGGGATTTTGGTCATTGGGATTTGGTCATTGGCACTCGCCTGACCAGTACGGCAAGCCCCACGGCCAGCAGCGCCGCTGAAGCGGGGCAGATGCTCTTCCTCTCTGCGGGTGGGACCGGCGGGTCGGGTGTTACCGGAAGAGCGGTGGCTATCGGCGGGATTGGCGTGGGCGATGGGGTATGCGCAGCCGTCGCAATGAGAGTCGCCGTAGGCATCGGGGTGATGGTTGGCGAAGGAGTGAGCGTAGCCGTCGCAGTGGGAGTCGGCGTGGGCGTAGCCGTCGGCGAGGGCAATAGTGTGGCGGTGGGCGTATCCGTGGGCGGGGGAGGCGTCGGCGTGGGAGTGGGAATCACCGTCACCGTCGGCGGGTCTTCTGCCACAGGGTCGGCAGTTGATTTGTAGCGGCCCGCTTCCTGGGCGGTGATGTCCAGGTACAGGTTGCCGTAGCTCACGCTGGGTTCGATCATCGTCCCCTCAACCCACTCGTTGAAACTGGTGATGATCACCAGGTCGGGCGAGCTGGCGATAGCTGCCTGCCAGGTCTCGCGGTAATATGCTCCGTCCTGCCGGTCGTGGCGATAGGTATGCCCCCGGCCAGGGGCCTTAGTATCGTCATAGCCGGGCATCACCGTAGCCACCCACAATTTGCGCGTGCCGTGAGCAGCATTGTACTCACGCACGCGCTTGCCCCAGCGTGACAGGGTGTAACCCACGTCCGCTGGCGGATCCCAGGTGATATTGTATAGATGCAGCCCATCGAACGCGGCCAGGTACGCAAAATCCACTCCCTCGGCGATCCACAGGCTGTCGTGACTGGGGTCCACCTCGGCGCGGATGGCCTGCCACGTCTCCACAGGGAATCGCTGTTGCCGCCAGAAGAAAATCAGCGGCTTGCCTTCGTAGCGCAGGAAGGCGGGGTGCTGAGCGTGGATGGTCAACACATGGCGCAGTGCAGCACTGACGTCGCCAGCGCTACGCAGAAATGGCGAGGCCCCCAGGTCCACGTCCACGGTAGCCCGCAGCCCTCTCGTCTGGGCAACGTCCAGCAGGATACGGAAATTGGTCTCGGTCTGGTTGTTCTCCACCTGCGGACCGTACCAGGAGACGACGAAAGCATCAATGCCCGCCGCCCGCGCCTGATCCACGTGGCGCTCGATGGTCGCCCGGTCGCGGGAGTTGTAGGGGGTGACAGGCAGATCGGGCACCTTGTCCGCCGTCCACTGACCGGTGTCGTACCAGGTGTAGTAGAAAGCCAGCACCAGCCGTTGATCCTGCGCCGTGGCCGGGCGGGGCTGAATGATAATCAGAAACACTAATGCCACCCCAATCAGGCAGCGGGCCATCAGGCCGCGTCGAAGATGCATCAAAACCTCCATTCGAGGTAAACTCGTGTGCCCAATCTGGGCAAGCTGTGGTATAATAGAAAATAAAGCGCCGCACACAATTTGAAGGGAGAGAACCAGATGGACGAAAAGCGAATCCCGGCCCTGATTCTGCACATCATGTTCAACCAGGTGGATGAGATGATGGGCCACCGCAGCCTGGTGATGCTCCTCAGACAAGCCAGCTTGGAGCAGTACATTGATGCCCCTCCTCCCCTCGACGAATCTCCCTCCATCACCATCCCGGAATACTCCCGCCTGCTTGCCCATATCTACGAGATATTCGGCGCACGGGGGGCCAGGCCCCTGTTCCGCCGTGGGGGGAGGATGGCTGCCACCGAGCTGCGTAAGCACCATCCAACGCGGTTCGCCGTAGCAGGCACGGCCCTCAAGCTTCTGTCCACCCGCAAGCGAATGCAGATCGTCTTGGACCAACTATGCAAAGAGGGCGAGGACATCTACGGTACACCCCATCGCCTGGAAGAGAAAGACGACGCCTTCGACCTCATCATGGAATCGTGTCCCTACTGTGCCGAGATCATCAAACAGGTCACTGCCACGGGACGACCGATTATCCGGCCCGTGTGTCACATCCCCGCCGCAGTCATCGGAGAAATGATGCAGTGGGCAACTGGCGAGCCCCACTCCGTGGAAGAAGTGGAGTGCATGGCCCTCGGCGCACCAGCCTGCCGCTTCCGGGTGAGCAAGGCAGCCTCTTAAAGCCACCTCACAGCACCCAGGGCTGTTCAGTTCTACGATGCTGTGCTTCCACCCTCACCCCCAACCCCTCTCCGCCCCCCCTCAGTCCCCCCCAACTCTGGGGGGAAGTGGGCGAGGGGCTTTGGCTCCCTCTCCCCCAGGGGAGAGGGCTGGGGTGAGGGGGAGAATTGAACAACCCTGTCACAGCACCCGACACACCAGCCCTTTGAGGTACTGTGACTCCGGGAAAGAGAGCAGCACGGGGTGATCCGCCCCTTGTGACAGGCGCTCGATGATCTGCACGTCCCGCCTGGCGTCCACGCCGGCCCCGAAGACTATTTTCTGGAACAGGTCGGCGCCGATCAGACCGGAGCAGGAGAAGGTGACGAGCATCCCTCCGGGCCGCAAGAGCTGCAAGGCCAGCAGGTTGATGTCCTTATAACCACGTGCAGCCCGTTTTACCTGGGCCTGGGTGTGGGCGAACTTGGGTGGATCGAGAATCACCACGTCGAACGAACGCCCCTGGTCACGGTAACGGCGCAGCACCTGGAACACGTCACCGCGGACGAATTCGTCGTCGCGGGCGGCGAACCCGTTGAGCGCCATGTTCCGCCGCGCCAGGTCTAGCGCCTCGGCGGAG
>QMLZ01000431.1 GCA_003646995.1 Deltaproteobacteria bacterium
CCTACCGGCCCCTGAATCAGCAGTCAGTTTATCGCTGGCTCGATGGGTTTCAATCCTTGTTCTTCTGGATGATGCCTACCGGCCGGTACTGGTCAAACTTACAAAGAGCTAATTAATGAGTTTCAATCCTTGTTCTTCTGGATGATGCCTACCGGCTTGTGGTATAGAAAACTGTCGGAGGTTGGGCGATGCCGTTTCAATCCTTGTTCTTCTGGATGATGCCTACCGGCGTTTTCGTTTGCCGGCCTATCATCCCTGACAGCGGAGTTTCAATCCTTGTTCTTCTGGATGATGCCTACCGGCACTCTTTTTAGTGCCCATTCGGGATAATTTTTGGGGTTTCAATCCTTGTTCTTCTGGATGATGCCTACCGGCCTCCTTTCGGGGCACTATGCTTGCCGTTCGGAGACGTTTCAATCCTTGTTCTTCTGGATGATGCCTACCGGCAATTTGAAAAGGCTTTCCGATCTTGGGGCAGAACAGAGTTTCAATCCTTGTTCTTCTGGATGATGCCTACCGGCCAGAAGTCGTTATAGCACCAGTCAAGGATCAATTCCTGTTTCAATCCTTGTTCTTCTGGATGATGCCTACCGGCTTCCATTTCTCCTCCTTGTGGGTAAGTGCTTAATAAGTTTCAATCCTTGTTCTTCTGGATGATGCCTACCGGCACAGGCAGGATCAATATCAATGTCATAGACTTCCTGTTTCAATCCTTGTTCTTCTGGATGATGCCTACCGGCCAAGTAGCAATGCTGATAGGCTTGGGTTTTATGCCCTGTTTCAATCCTTGTTCTTCTGGATGATGCCTACCGGCCACCATTTATTTCTGTACTGTTATCACCAATTCGAAGTTTCAATCCTTGTTCTTCTGGATGATGCCTACCGGCCAGAGTATCTTCGGCGTCTCGATTTGCCGCAGAACCGTTTCAATCCTTGTTCTTCTGGATGATGCCTACCGGCACAATAGTTGGAGCACAGGAAATTATCATAGAAGGGTTTCAATCCTTGTTCTTCTGGATGATGCCTACCGGCGACAGTGGCATGGTCCCCTCCATCTATTCCATTTGCGTTTCAATCCTTGTTCTTCTGGATGATGCCTACCGGCCAAGCACCACTTCTTTATCTTGACACTCTGCATCTATGTTTCAATCCTTGTTCTTCTGGATGATGCCTACCGGCACCATACAAAAGAAGATATTAAGTTAGTGCTTCCTTGTTTCAATCCTTGTTCTTCTGGATGATGCCTACCGGCACAACATCAGAAGACGCTGAACTTAGGTTCATGTCAGTTTCAATCCTTGTTCTTCTGGATGATGCCTACCGGCCAATTGAACCGACTACCAGTTCACAGAATTGGCTTATGTTTCAATCCTTGTTCTTCTGGATGATGCCTACCGGCAAGGGGATTTTTGTCTTTCTTCTTTTTCTCTTGACAAGTTTCAATCCTTGTTCTTCTGGATGATGCCTACCGGCTTTGCCCAGATTGGACAATGAGTCTATTTTCACCGAGTTTCAATCCTTGTTCTTCTGGATGATGCCTACCGGCTAAGTCCAGAAACCAAAAAAGCTGCACAAAGGCTAACGTTTCAATCCTTGTTCTTCTGGATGATGCCTACCGGCAAGTTATTGCCTGCGCACCGATTCTAAGAAAGAAAAGTTTCAATCCTTGTTCTTCTGGATGATGCCTACCGGCTCAGACATTGCTTTTGCGGCATCTTGAAGGGCAAGGTTTCAATCCTTGTTCTTCTGGATGATGCCTACCGGCCCATTCCGGGTGAGCTGGCTTGGTACATCCAGAACAGTTTCAATCCTTGTTCTTCTGGATGATGCCTACCGGCTGTGAGTAATTATCCCAGGACTATCCGGGAGAGGATGTTTCAATCCTTGTTCTTCTGGATGATGCCTACCGGCATATTACATTTGATGGTGAACTTGACCAGGATGACGGGTTTCAATCCTTGTTCTTCTGGATGATGCCTACCGGCCATATATAATTGTGGTGGAGGGGGAATTTTTGTATTGTTTCAATCCTTGTTCTTCTGGATGATGCCTACCGGCCACGTTCGCAGTGACTTTATCGTCCGTCGGAATGTCGTTTCAATCCTTGTTCTTCTGGATGATGCCTACCGGCATGGCTATTGATGCCACGGTTAGCGGCACAAGTTCGTTTCAATCCTTGTTCTTCTGGATGATGCCTACCGGCTGGAACGGCTTTTTAAGGGTATGATTGAGTTTCTTATGTTTCAATCCTTGTTCTTCTGGATGATGCCTACCGGCTTTTTACTACTCTGACGATTGTCCCATGCTTAGTTGTAGTTTCAATCCTTGTTCTTCTGGATGATGCCTACCGGCTCTCTTGCTTCCTGCTTTTGAGATCGGCAATTGGAGTTTCAATCCTTGTTCTTCTGGATGATGCCTACCGGCCATTAATATCTACCGGCATCTCAGGTGCTCTGGCCGCGTTTCAATCCTTGTTCTTCTGGATGATGCCTACCGGCTGAGCGTCGGAATCTTGGAATACAAAGAAATCCCATCGTTTCAATCCTTGTTCTTCTGGATGATGCCTACCGGCACTGCATGAAGGGCAGAGGGTACAAAGTGCTGGAAGTTTCAATCCTTGTTCTTCTGGATGATGCCTACCGGCCTTCCTGAGGGTGCCTGTGAAGAGATAGTATGGTTAGTTTCAATCCTTGTTCTTCTGGATGATGCCTACCGGCGCGCTAAGAGGTAACATCCCGGAGGGACCAGCTAAGTTTCAATCCTTGTTCTTCTGGATGATGCCTACCGGCACATGCACGTCCCATGCCAAAATTCTGTACTCAGGTTTCAATCCTTGTTCTTCTGGATGATGCCTACCGGCCCATGCGCACTGTGTTATGTTTTGCTTAATGCCTTCGTTTCAATCCTTGTTCTTCTGGATGATGCCTACCGGCACGAGATTGATTGGGTAGACGAAGTCAAGGAGTGGGGTTTCAATCCTTGTTCTTCTGGATGATGCCTACCGGCAGCAACCTTCCCTCAACCTTTTGATTAGATAAGGAAAAAATAATTATC
>QMLZ01000432.1 GCA_003646995.1 Deltaproteobacteria bacterium
AGGAAGATATGAGAATAATTTTCTTTGCAGGGAAAGGTGGAGTTGGTAAGACCACACTTGCCGCAGCCACTGGTCTTCAAGCAGCCAAGAAAGGTAATAAGACAATTATCATCTCTCTCGACATCGCCCACAGTCTCTCGGATATTTTTGACCTCCCAAAGGATCTGTTAGACCTCAACAGGGGAAAGCCTCTCAAGGTGTCCGATAACCTATGGATACAAGAACTGGATATACAGGAAGAAATCGAGCGTAACTGGGGCGAAATCCACAAGTACCTCTCAACACTATTTAACACCACGGGGCTAGACGAAATAGTGGCCGAAGAGCTTGCCATACTTCCCGGGATGGAAGAAGTAAGCCTACTCCTCTATATCAATCACTATGCTAGAAGACGTGCCTATGATGCTATCCTGCTCGATTGTGCCCCAACCGGTGAATCACTCAGGTTCATAAGCATACCTACTACCCTTGAATGGTATATAAAAAAGATCTTTAAACTGGAAAAGACCCTGGCCAAGATAGCCAGGCCCCTTGCTAAGAGGCTATACGACGTGCCACTGCCGGGCGATGAATACTTCGATGCGATTGAAAAGCTATTTAATCGACTGCATGGTGTGGAAGAGCTTCTGACAAACCCTGAGGTGACCTCGGTACGCCTCGTCACCAATCCCGAAAAGATAGTCCTGAAAGAAACCCAAAGAGCCTTTCTATATTTCAGCCTTTTTGGAATGCACATTGACGGCATCATAATGAACAGGATCCTTCCAGAAGCCTCAGACGAGAATTTTTTCAGCCAATGGAAAAAAACCCAGAAACTTTGCTGGAAACAGGCCGAATCCTACTTTGAGCCCGTTCCGGTATTACCTGTGACGCTTTTTAAAAACGAGGTTCTAGGGACCGATAAACTGCTCCATCTGGCCACCAAGGTCTACGGTAAGAAAGATCCCTTAGCCCACTTTTATAGAGGGATGCCATTTCGGTTCACAAAAGAGGACGGCAATTATATGTTAACCGTAAAGATGCCCTTTGCAAGCAAGGAAAGGGTACAACTCAACAAGACTGGAGATGAGTTGATAATAAGGCTCGCTGGATTCAAAAAACACATATTACTTCCCAGGCAGGTGGCAGCCGCGGACTCGGTCACCGCAAAACTTGATGGTGACCGCCTCAGGATCCAATTTAAAGGAGGAGAAAATGGCAAAGGATAAAACCGTTGAGGAGGTCTATCTCTGCCCAGTAGGGAGATTTTTTGGTGAACTAGAAAAAAAGGCACTTGGAAAGAAATCAAAATTTAGAGAGCACATAAACCACTCCCGCATTGAATTTCTTAAGGCCATCCGGTCGCTTTTAGACGAACGTATTGAGGAATTGGAAAAGGGGCCTTCAAGACGTGGTGAGAAAAAGGTCACCAAAATCAAGGTCGAGTAAGTCAACAACCCCTCAGTTTCCAATTGACCCACCCTTCAAGGCTTTGGTAGATAAAGACCTTATTCCGAAAGGCCAACTTATGGCCTTCTTGGTCTTCTTGTGTGAGGCTCCTAAGAAACGGGCAGGGAAATAACATTGACATCGTGGCGAAACTGACTTGGTGACCGGCATCGCCTGCCCCGCCGTCAGGCACGAGTTGAGCCAGGAAGGCGAGATGACTTTATTACAAGGCCTGCATGGAGAAAGGACTAAGCATTCAATAAAAGGAGGACTAATTGGAATTTACGACCATAAAGGGTTTTAGAGATATCTTGCCAGATGAAACACCATACTGGCAGAAGGTAGAGCAGAGCGCCCGGGAGGTGTTCAAAACTTTTGGTTTCAACGAGATCAGGACACCAATCCTTGAATACACAGAGCTCTTTGCCAGGACCATTGGCACGGATACTGATATTGTATCAAAGGAGATGTACACCCTTACCGACAGCAAGGGCCGGGGCCTCACCCTCCGGCCCGAGGCCACTGCGTCCGTAGCAAGGGCCCTGATACAGAACAGGCTCTATCAGCAGGGCGGTGTACAGAAATTGTTCTGCATCGGACCCATGTTTCGCCATGAAAGACCGCAGAAAGGCCGTTTCCGCCAGTTTCATCAAATAAATGCCGAGCTATTTGGAGATAGGGGCCCGAAGAGTGATGCAGAAATCATATACCTTGCAGTGTCTCTTCTTGAGGCCTTTGAACTTCGCAATCTCACCCTTCATCTCAATTCCATAGGATGCCCAAAGTGCAGGCCAGGATTTCGGCAAAAACTGAGGGAGTATTTAGTGGATAGGTCCGAGTCCCTTTGTGCTAACTGTAAGAGAAGAGCGGAAACTAACCCACTTCGGGTATTTGATTGCAAGGTAGAAGGATGCAAGGTCATTGTGCAGGAAGCCCCCGTGATCTCAGAGCACCTTTGTGAAGAATGCAGAGACCACTTCTCTCTACTCCGCGAATACATACAATATATAAAAATGGAAATCGTTTTGGACCCCCGGTTAGTGAGGGGCCTTGACTATTATACACGCACCACGTTCGAGATACAGACCGAGCAACTTGGGGCACAAAATGCCGTGGTTGGTGGCGGCCGCTATGATGGATTGGTGGAGCAAATTGGAGGTCCTGACCTCCCCGGTATAGGATTTGCCATTGGCATGGAGCGCGTAATGGCACTTCTGATGGAGCGCCAAGGCCGAAAGGCTGCTCGCCCCGATTTATTTGTGGCGGCCCTTGGCAGCCAGGCAGAAAAGATGAGTTTCACGTGGGCCCAGGAATTGAGAAAAAGGGGGTTCTGGATTGAACAGGAATATGCCCCCAAGAGTCTTAAGGCACAAATGAAAAGGGCAGACCGGCTCGGTTGCAAGAGGGTCCTTATTGTTGGTGAAAGGGAAATTGAAACAGGTATGGCCATAATCAGGGACATGGAAACAAAGGAACAAAAAGAGGTCTCCTTGGATAACATTTTAGAGGCATTGGTATCAATAATTATGGGAGAAAACGCTGACAATGCAAGGTAACATCGAGCTATTAGGACAATGGAAAAGGACCCATGATTGCGGGGCCCTGAGAGCTGAGCATGTGGGGAA
>QMLZ01000433.1 GCA_003646995.1 Deltaproteobacteria bacterium
GGATGCAGAAACATACATCGAGCTGACCGAGAAGTTTAAAGAAAAATGGGGAAGGACTTTTTCTCGAGACCGCTATTCGCTGCTTCCTTCTTCTGGCCGTGGAGCGCTGGATGAGCTATTGAGCGACCCTGAAAGTGGGCTGGATCGAGAGCTTCAATATATGACCGTGAAACAACTGGCCCACTATTTCTTTGAAAGCTCAGAGATAAGGATGTTTTTCTATAGGGGAATGCTCACTTCTATAGGGTGTTGTCCAGATGATGTACCAGGGATTGAGGGCTTAATAGGGGCTCTGAGCGTTATATTTTCATGGTCGCCTCCGTCAATAGCGATAGGGGGGAGTCAGGCAGTAACGGATGCTTTAGTGTCAGCTGGTAAAAAGCTGGGGGTGGAGTACTTTGTTAACTCAGGGGTGAAGAAGATCATAGTTAGGGATGGAAAGGCGAGGGGAATTCTTTTGGAAAATGGCAGTGAAATCGAGGCTAAAAAACTTGTCATTGCCGATATTGGCTTACTTCAATTGATAAATAATTTATTAGGTGAGGAGTGCAAGGAATATGTAACTCCCTATGTGAGAAGGAGGCTTAGAGCTATTGATCATGACAGAAACCAGATTCTAACAGGTGCTGTAGCAGTGCATGAACTTCCTAACTATACTGCTTCGCAATCTAATCCTGATGTAAACAGAACATTCCGCCTTTACTTATGTCCTAATGACTTAGACTACATTCAAGACAAGTACTGGCATGAAATACGCCTTATGGGTTATCCTAGCCGCCTTGCGCTCCTCACAACAGCAGATAGCATTTGGGATCGTACTCGTGCCCCCGAAGGGAAGCATGTTATATGGTTTGAAGAATTTACAGTACCTGTGAGGTTCCTTCCTTATAAAGAATGGAGAACTATAAGGGAGAGATTTGTGGAAGATCACTTACTACCTGAATGGGAGAAGTATGCCCCTAACATGAAAAAAGATAATGTAATAGCCTATAGGGTGAACACGCCTGTTGAAGATGCAGAGACACATCCGGATATGATAGGCGGTTGTTTTGCTAATTCATCAATGATCTTTTCGCAAATGGGCTGGTTTCGTGGCATTCCTGGCTGGAGGTTGAGAACTCCGATTAAAAATCTATATATATGCAGTCAGGATATGCCGGGAGGAATGGGTATTGCTCGGGGGTCGAGCTATCGGTGTTACCTGACTATCGCGAAGGATTTGGGCTTAGCCCAATAGATGATAGAATAGTATGCAAAAGGGGGAAGGTATGGGCAGACTTGAGGGAAAAGTGGCAATAATTACGGGGGCCTCGCGAGGTTTAGGGAGGGCCATCGCGCAAAAATTCGCTGTTGAGCGAGCCAAGTTGGTTTTATGTGCACGAAACCAGGCGCGATTAGAAGAGACATTGAAACAGGTGGAAGAATTGAATGGCCAAGCGGTTATAATGACTGGGGATGTCTCGAAAGAAGAGGATACATTGCGAATAGCGGACTTAGCGGTGAGGGAATTTGGAGGAATAGATATCCTTGTTAATAATGCAGCGATTGGAATTGAAAGGAAGCCCTTTTTCGAGATTTCGACCGAGGAATGGGATAGGGTGATGGCAGTAAATTTGAGAGGGTATTGGCTATGTACGAAAGCTGTTTTTCCTTATATGAAGAAGAAAGGAAGGGGAAGCATTATCAACATAACTTCAGAGGCTTTTTTTACAGGCTCTCATGGTTTTGTCCACTATGTGACAACTAAAGGGGGTATTATCGGTATGACAAGGGCTTTGGCAAGGGAATTGGGTGACTATGGCATCAATGTTAATGCAGTTGCTCCAGGTTTTTTGGCGAACGAAGCCGGATTGGCCTTGATAGGGGGCGACATGAGTAAATATGATGTTAAGCCAAATTGTATAAAGAGAGTGGGTATGCCGGAAGATGTAGTTGGGATAGTGACTTTCCTAGCTACTGAGGAAAGTAACTTTATTACTGGCCAAACAATATTGGTCGACGGCGGTAGGGCGATGCACTGATTCGTTAATTTTGTGACTTGTTAAAATCGTTAAGAAGTGAGAGCCGGAGAGAAACTTCAGCTCAAAAGAGTTTGGATAGTTGGAGTTTTTAGTGGAGTATAAATAAATATGCCAGAGAAAGACAAAGAATGAAGATGAAGGCCATTGATTTGCACGCGCACTATGCCACAGAGGAGGGATACTTATACAAAGGGCCGGAGTCAATAGCCCTCGCAGAAAAGATTTATAGGACGAAGGTGGTTTACAAAACGGTCGAAGAGATGGCTGGCGATTTTAGAAAGACTGGAGTGAAAGTATTTTTAGATTATGGTTTCACTATGGATTGGCCTCTTGACGAGGTAAAGAAATTGCATGATATCACGGCCCAGATCTTGAAAGATCACCCTGATGTAATCGTCGGGGCATGGGCTGCCATTGATCCAAAAACCGGACTCGAAGGCTTACGCGAGCTGGAGAGATGCCTTGACCTCGGCTTCACGGGTTTCCTTACGAATCCCCCCATGATAGGGTTTCCTCCAAGCGACCGGATCTATTATCCGTTTTATGAGATCTGCATTGAAGCGAAGGCACCCGTTTTGATCTGTGTCGGTTATACGGCTTGGGGAGCCGGTCACCCTGGAGGAAAAGGGGTGCGCATCGAATATGCTCATCCAAGGTATGTTGACGAAGTTGCGGCCACCTTCCCTGATTTGACCATCATCGCAGGTCGACCCGCTTGGCCGTGGCAGAGTGAAATGATAGCTGTGCTTCTTCACAAGCCCAATGTTTGGAACGAATTGCATGGATGGTCTCCTAAATATTTTACAGATGACTTAAAGTGGGAGATTGGCCATAGACTTCAGGACAAGATTATGTTTGGTTCTGATTATCCTCTCTTCAGCTACGAGCGTCTGTTCAAGGACTGGGAATCTTTGGGATACAGCCAGGAAATATTAGAAAAGGTATTTTGGAAGAATGCCCAAAGGTTTTTTGAGGGCTTAGGCAGGAAAATTTTGTGAGGACCAAAACTAAAAACATGGGGACCGTA
>QMLZ01000434.1 GCA_003646995.1 Deltaproteobacteria bacterium
CATTTCACCAATGAAGACCTTGAGCTTCTCAAGGCAATCGCGGGCCAAATGGCCTTAATCATAGAGCAGGCCTCTCTGAACGAACAAATACGCCAAGAAGAACTCATGAGGAGCAGACTTGAGAGGTTCCACTCGCCTCAAGTAGTCGAGATGATCTTGTCCGGAGGCCAAGAAACAAAAGATGATATAATGGAGCCAAAAGAGTTGACAGCTACCATCCTGTTCGCTGATATTATAGATTTTACAAGCCTGTCTGAAAAGCTTCCTCCACAGGAAGTAAATATCATACTCAACCGTTTTTTTTCAGCCATGACGGATGTAATTTTCAGCTATGACGGCACCTTAGACAAGTTTATAGGTGACGGCCTGATGGCCGTTTTTGGAGCCCCCATGCAAAAGGAAGACGACGCCAAACGCGCCGTGCTCGCCGCCCTTGATATGAAAAAATCTTTGAAAGAACTAATGGACGAAATAGAAGAAGACAGAAGATTCGATATTCGAATCGGGATTAATACGGGAAGGGTGGTGGCCGGAAATATAGGCTCACCAAAGAGACTGGACTATACAGTAATCGGAGACCCCGTTAACATTGCGTCGCGGCTGGAAACAATTGCTGCTCCAAATCAAATACTTATAGGTGAAGAAACGCATAGATTAATCAACTCCGAGTTTGAGACCAGGGCCCTTGGCCCAAAAAAGATAAAGGGAAAAACCTCCAGCATTATGGTTTACGAGGTATTGGGCCCCAAGGGATCTTCATGAGGCAAGTAGGGCTATTTGCTACTCGCTCTCTTTGCTTTCCCTTTTTTCACCCTCTTTCCTCCTAATAAAACTCGCAATATTTTTTTTAAGAAGATTGTATTCCTCTGTTAGTGTTCTTAACCTTTCTTTGTTTTGGATGAGCGCCCGCTGGAGCATGGCTGTCCTGATCTTCAAATCAGTCACGTCTGTATTTATAATCACGCAGCCCACAACATTGCCGCTATCCTCTCTTAAGGGAAAAAGCTCAGCTCTTACGTATACTGGGTCACCATCAGCATTGTAGTACTTGAACTCTTTGGATGACAGCGTCTGCCCACGCAGTACGCTTGAAACAGCCTCCCTGAATTCAAGCCTAAACTTCTTTGCCACTAAATTGGTAGGCGAACGACCTTCCATAAGTTCTTTAGAGTGGCCGAATCGTCTTTCGCACGCCATATTCCAAAGAGAGACCTTTCCCTTCCTATCGATCACAAAAATTGCACACGGCGAATTTTCCAGTCCATCAATATCCGGTGTATAAGGTCGTTGATCCGGTTTCCCGGCCGCCAGCCGTTGAATACATTGAATAGCGCCCTTGATCTCCCCTTCACGATCAGTTATAGGCGCGGCGCTAACCAAGACTTTCTCTCCACCTTCCAGGTATGGTAAAGAAATTTCGAGTACAAAGGTCCCGCTGTCCGAAGCAGAAATTATCTTGTCTTTATATCTTTCCTTGAAACCATCCGGATCTCCTACCAGCTCTTCTGCGAGGCTTTGCCCCCTTTCAGTTGCAAACCCTTTCCACACCCCTCTCCCTATGATGTTGTTTGGGGTAATACCGCTCAGTTCTTGGCAAGCCCGGTTCCACTGAACGACCCTGTAGTTTTTATCAATGACAAACATGGGCACCGGGGTCTTACTGATAAGGTTTTCAACGTAGCGCCTGGAGCCCTCTATCATTTCGGCCTGCTCTTGGTCCCTCGCCGCCAGCTCCCTCCTTTCCTTTTCAATCAGAAAGCATATAACGAGGACAGCAAGAAGGGCCAATAAGTATGCGCCGAGACCATAAGAGGCGGCCATGCCTTGTGGAATTGCCCTTTCTATATTATGCCCGGTCTTGTAAAGCAGAGCAGCGAAACCACTTTCTACAAACACAAGTGAGGCCCAAATACTGCCCCAAAGGAAGCCCGCAAAGTAAACGGCCACCAATATCAACACCGTGTTCCAAACCCATGAGAGCAGTTCTGGTCCCGGTACGGACATTGCCCCGGTTTCCCAGCGGATTATGACCAGAAGGCCCCATAGAGTGAAAATTCCGAAATTTGCGGTGAGATCTGGGTTCTTCCCTTTCCGGCCCAAAATCAGCCCTAGAACTGCCAGCCCACTTGCAGCAAAACAAACCGTGGATAACTTGCTGATACCTACGGCACGATAGAAAATTCCCAGCGGCGGGGTTAACAGAGCGAGGACCAGGAAAAAACTCGTGACGGTCCTTATTCTGGAGGAAGTATTCCTGTCTAGGGAACTCAGGTCCCCCGTTAGGAAATCCATGAATGAGGAACTTGACCATTTGACCATTTCCGTATTTAACTTCCTCTTGGGTGCACAAGGGGTTGGGTTATAAAAATGCCGCCGCCTGGTGAAAACGCCCACCAAAGGTCAGAGCTGCTTAGAAAAAAGTCACATTCCCCTCTTTATCCACAATAGCGTGTATACCACTGCTCCCGTCCTTGAAAATGGGAAAACTTGCATCAATCCTGATGATCACTCCGCCCGAGCCGTCATCGGATAGCTGGAAGTCAAGAAAGTGCCTGACTGGTAGCTTAATGTTTAGCGCATCTTGCACTTGCTGGATCTCCGGTTTATTCGGTGGATCGTTGCTGAACACAGCTATCCCTGGCCCTGGTCCGGGGAAGTACTTATCATTCTGCAGAAAATACATTATTTCCGCGTTGACCAGCTGCTTCATTATGGTGGTAGCCTCTGCTCCCACCGCTCTCCTTCTGAAGGTGCGGTACGTGGGGAAAGCACTGGCTGCCAAGACCCCCAAAATGGCGATGACAACCATAAGCTCTATGAGCGTGAAACCCCTTGACCCCTTCACTTCGGCCGCCCTCCGATAGTCATCCGATATTCTATTCCCTTGGCCGTAAGCACCAGATTCATCTCACCTTTCTTAACATGGCGCAAGGACAGTTTGTACCCTTTGACAGGGTCCTTCCTGTAAACAAGCTGGTCAAGGAAACCAAGCTCGTTTTGCTTAAACGCGAGGTACTTTGGGACAAGATCCGCCAAGGAATCAGG
>QMLZ01000435.1 GCA_003646995.1 Deltaproteobacteria bacterium
AGCCGAGCTCCTTTAAGGCACCGGCCAGTGCGGCCATGCCGGTCCCGCATATTCCCATGAGATGGACATGAGAGACATTTGAAGGAAAGAAGTTATGATCCCGCGATAGGGGATGGAAATTAGGTGGCTTTTGCATGGATTTACCCAAAAAAAGGTGTTGTCATCCTTGGCAATAGTTGGTATAAGACAAATTTTTGTGAAAAGGGGCTTGAGTGCCCCTGATCTTGTTTTCGGAACCTGGAGGATATTACCCTATGGCTAAAGTCTGCGAAATCTGCGGTAAAAGGCCCATGATCGGGTACAATGTCAGTCACGCTCATAATAAGACCAAAACAAGATGGTTGCCTAATCTCCAAAGGGTTAGAGCCGTTCAAAACGGCAGGGTAAAAAGGATACGGGTCTGTACCAGTTGTATTAAATCGGGCCGGGTTGTGAAGCCTTAAACCCTCTCCACGGCAATAATGCTCTTAATCTTTTTTATGGCATCCATTATCTGTTTTAAGTGTGGATAATTCTCTACCTCTATTGTGAACAGCGCTATTCCTTTTCTGTCGGCCGTGGTCTTAATTTCCGCCTGGATAATATTGGCGTCCTTTTGAGCGATGACCGCGCTGATGTCTGCTAGTATGCCCTTTTTGTCCATGCTTGTAATCCGCAGCCTCGCAAGATAGGTATCCTCGTCCGAGGACTCCCACGCAACATCAACAAGCCTTTCCGGATCCACATCTTGAATATGTCTGCAATTTTGATTGTGGATGGTGATGCCCCTTCCTCTTGTAATGTATCCCACGACTTCCTCGCCGGGCAAGGGATTGCAACACTGAGCGAACTTGATCAAGACGTCGCTGATGCCTTTTACCTGGATTCCCTGGGTGGATTTTCGCCTCTTGAGGCGCCTCACCATCTTTGTAACTATGCCGGGGCCTTTTTCTTCCTCCAGGCCCAGTCTTTGCCTGAGCCTGCCCACCACTTGTTTGGGTGATATCTTTCCAAGGCCTATCTGGGCGAAAAGATCATCTAGGGTATGTAGGGACAGGTCCTTTGCAACTGAGAGCAGGTGATCCTCCTTTTGGAGATCGGCCCAGTCAAGTCCGGATACCTGGTCTATTGCCTTTTCCAGCATGTTTTTTCCAAGTGCTATACTTTCTTCCCTTTCCTGGCTGTTTATCCACTGCCTTATCTTGTTTCTGGCTTTTGGGGTCTTGACGAAATCCAGCCAGTCCTTGCTGGGATGGGCCTTGGGGGAGGTTATTATCTCAACTATGTCACCGTTTTTTAATTGGTAGCGCAGGGAAACCATTTTTCCGTTGACTTTGGCCCCCATGCAGTGGTGACCCACCTCAGAATGGATGCTATACGCGAAATCAACAGGCGTGGCCCCCTTTGGAAATTCCTTGACCTCTCCCTTTGGAGTAAACACGTAGACCTCGTTGGGGAAAAGGTCCATGCGCACAGAATCAAGGAACTCCATGGGGTCCCTGAGGTTCTGTTGCCACTCCAGCAACTGGCGCAACCACGCGAATTGCTTCTCGTCGGTCTTGTTGGCACTGCCCCCCTCTTTGTATTTCCAGTGAGCCGCGATACCGTACTCGGCAATGGCATCCATCTCCCAAGTCCTGATCTGGACTTCCATGATCTCCCCCAGTGGGCCGATTACCGTGGTATGCAACGACTGGTACATGTTCATCTTAGGCACTGAAATATAATCCTTGAATCGCCCAGGCACAGGCTTCCACATGGAGTGAATGTGGCCCAAGGCCTCGTAGCATTCCTTAACCGAGTTCACTATGACGCGGAATGCTATAATGTCGTAAACCTGGTCAACCGCCAGATCCTGTTCACGCATTTTCCTGTAAATGCTGTAATAATGCTTGTGCCTGCCTTTGACAGTCGCCTTGATCCCAAGGTCGGCCAGGCTCTTGGTGATAAGTTCACAGGTCTCCTGAATAAATTTTTCCCTTTCCCCCTTTTTTCGGGCTATTTCTGTCTTTATCCTGCTATAGGCCTCTGGCTCCAGGTAATACAGGCACAGGTCCTCAAGTTCTGACTTGATCCAGTAGATCCCCATGCGTCCTGCCAGCGGGGCATAGATATCGAGGGTCTCGCGGGCTATCCTCAATTGCTTGTCAAGGGGCTGGAAACCCAGGGTCCTCATGTTGTGAAGCCTGTCAGCTAGCTTTACCAGAATAACCCTGATATCAGCTGACATGGCCAAGATCATCTTCCTGATGTTTTCCGCCTGCCTCTCCTGGATGCTGGAAAACTTCATCCGGCTTATCTTGGTAACCCCGTCCACTATTACAGCTACTTCTTCACCAAAAAGACGCTTTATTTCCTCGTGGCTTGCCTCGGTGTCCTCCAGGGTATCATGCAGGAGCCCCGAAACAATGCACACAGTGTCCATCTTCATGGTAGCAAGGATGTAGGCTACCTCCAGGGGGTGGGAAAGGTAGGGCTCACCGGAGAGTCTTACCTGGCCCTTGTGGACCTTGGCCGAATAAACATAGGCTTTTTCCACCAGGTCCAGGTTGGCCTTGGGGTGGTACTTGAGAATTTCGTTGGTTATGTCACTGAATCGAATCATATAATTTTTGTACGGTGTTCAGGGTTTCCGAGGCCGCCTCGTGCAGACTCACCTGTCGCGAATCCTCTTCGCCCCTGATCTTTATTTCCACCTGGTCCTTTTCAAGTCCCTTTTGTCCCACTGTAACCCTGACAGGTATCCCTATCAGGTCGGCATCATTGAACTTAACACCAGGCCTTTCGTCCCTGTCGTCCAGAATAACCTCAATACCCTTATCCAGAAGACCCTTATAGAGCTTTTCGGCTGCTTCTCTCACTCCGGGGTCATGCATTTGTAGGGCCAGCACCATGACCTCAAATGGCGCAATGGGAATAGGGAAGATGATTCCGTGTTCGTCATGGTTTTGTTCAATTGCCGCTGCAACGGTCCTCCCCACTCCTATGCCGTAGCAGCCCATGACAATGGCACGTTCCTCGCCCTTCTCGTCCAGAAAAAGGGCTCTCATTGCCTTGCTGTACTTG
>QMLZ01000436.1 GCA_003646995.1 Deltaproteobacteria bacterium
GCAGCCCCATGAAAGGGTTTAGGGGAGATAGTGTTGCTACAGCCCTATTTGCAAATGGGATCAGGATATTTTCTCGAAGCATCAAGTATCATAGACCAAGAGGCCTTTACAGCCTGGATGGCGAATCTGGCAATACGCTCGTAACCATTAATGGTGAGTGCAACGTCAATGCAGAAAGAACCCCCTTGCGCCAGGGCATGCGAGTCAGGGCCCAAAACTACCTGGGTAGCGTGGAAAGAGATCTATTAGGTATTTTGGATAGATTCGACCATTTCATGCCCGCGGGATTCTATTATCGCACGTTTTATAAGCCAGCTTTTATGTGGCCGCTGTCGGTTGAGATAATTCGGAAGATAGCAGGAACAGGAAAAATTGACCCAGATAAAATATGGAGCAATGACGATTTTCAGGAGCTTTATCTGAATGCCGAAGTGGCTGTTTTAGGCGGCGGCCCGGCCGGTATGAAGGCGGCTCTTGTTGCAGCGGAGCAAGGGCTAAGGGTAGTGCTATTCGAGGCACGTCCCTGGCTTGGAGGGTTCTATGACTGGCGTACACGCCGCTACAATGACTCTGATCCACTTTTTGAGCGAGGCCTCAAGCTTGCAGAAAAGGTCAGGGGGCATCAATACATTCGGGTTCTGCTTCACACTTTTGTAACGAACCTTACTGGCGACAACCTTATAACAGCCTTTCAGGTAGGTGACGAACAGGACCCATTTGTGCAGCGTTACGTTGAGATTAGGCCCACCAGTGTAGTGGTTGCCACTGGTTGCACAGAACGCCCCTTGATTTTTCAAAACAACGACAGACCTGGTATTATGCAGGCCGCATGTGCTCTGAGGCTTGCTAGAACCTACGGGCTGCTTCCGGGCACAAGGGCGGTTTTTAGTGTTGGCGATGACCTAGGGCTTGAAGCTGCAATTGACCTTTACGACATGGGATTGCAGATGGCGGCCGTAGCAGATGCAAGAAAAGACGGTCATGACCCTGAACTGGTCCAAGCGCTGAAAGACAGAGGTATACCACTGTTTGCCAATTGGGCAGCGTCTTCAGCTAAGGGGAACAAGGTAGTAAAGGGTGTGGTTCTAGGAAGTTTGTCTTCCTCTGGCACCAAGATCTTCCCCTGTGACCTATTGGTGGCCTCAGCAGGGCTCTCACCTGTAAGCGCCCCTTTATCCACCATTGGAGCCAAATTTGCCTATGATCCTCATACCAACTTTTTTCTTCCAACGGAGCTTCCCCCCAGAGTCTTTCCTGCCGGCAGAATGCTGGGTTACACCGACCCGGCTTCAATTGAGACCTCGGGTGAGGTTGCAGGTCTCAAGGCCGTACGGTCCTGTGGACTAAACACGTCTACCACTAAAGCTGAAAGCGCTCTTCAAGACCTGCCCGGTCCCGAAAAAGGTTGCAATATTGTGCACGGCCCGAATATTGGAAGTGGAAACAAGGCCTTTATCTGCTTTGATGAAGACGGGACATACAAGATAGCAAGGCAGTGTGTTGAACAGGGCCTTGACCTGCCGGAGCTTGCCAAGCGCTTTGGGGTCTTTGGTCTAGGGCCATCTCAGGGGGGGATCCCCAATCACAACCTGCCCTTGGTGCTGGCCGAATTACGAGGAACGGGCATGGAGGGACTGCTTCCAACGACCACTCGCTCGCCATTTGTGCCCGTATTATTCGCGACGGTTGCAGGCCCAAATTACCAAATTTTCAAAAGAACGCCCATGCATCGTCTCCAGGAAAAGCCTGGTGTGATATTTCGCAGAACCGGCATCTGGCAACGCGTAAGATATTTTTCTAATGATCTTACCAGTCGCGATGAAATCATGGCTGTAAGAAATTCTGTAGGAATAATAGATGTATCAACCCTGGGAAAGTTTCGTCTCTTTGGCCCTGATGCCTTAAAGGCGCTGCAAAGGGTCTACATCTCCGACATGAGCAAGGTGAAAACAGGGAAGCTCAAATATTCTGCCATGCTTAACCACGATGGCATGATAGTGGATGATGGTGTTGTAACACAGATTGGAGACAATGATTTCTATTTCACCACATCCACTGGCCGCGCCGGCAATACGGTTGAATGGTTCCGCTACCATACCAAGTATGAAAACTGGGAATTTCATCTAGTGAACCTGACCGATACCTTGGCCGCCATTAACCTGGCAGGTCCTAAATCAAGGGAGGTACTTTCGCGTCTTACTGATGAAGACATTTCAAATGAGGCGTTTCCTTATATGGGTTACAGAGAATTAACAGTTGCCGGCAAGATCCCTGTTCGCGCCCTGAGAGTGGGTTTCGTAGGAGAGTTGTCCTATGAGTTACATTTTCCTGCCTCTTACGGAGAAACCCTCTGGAATATGTTGCTTGAGGCTGGGGAAGAATTCGGCATCAGGCCCTTTGGGCTTGAAGCGCAGTTCACCTTAAGGCTGGAAAAAGGCCATATTATAATAGGCCAGGACACCGAGCAGCGGGTCAATTTGCTTGACGTAGGACTAGGTTTTCTGTGGGATCGTAATGATAAGGCTAGTAAGAAAATCGGCGCTCCGGCCCTGGCCTTTACTGAAGGCCAAAAGGGTCGACTCAAACTGGTTGGTGTCAGAATGGATAATGCATTGGAGACACCAGGCGACGGTGCTGTTATTCGTGACGGAAACCAGGTAGCGGGCTACTTATGCAGCTCCCGTTACTCCCCTACCCTCGAACAATCTATTGCCATGGCCCTAGTAACGGATCACATGGCACTGGAGGGCACAAGGCTAACCGTATACCAGAACGACAATAATAAACCAGTGGACTACAAGGCTACTGTTGTCTCCATGCCCTTTTACGACCCTGAGGGCAAACGACTGAGACAATGACATAACCTGAGCACTTTTTCACTGCGAGGAAGTTATCATGGAAATCCAAAGAGTTTCACCAATAAGGTTTGATATAAAAGCGGTTGAGACTGAGACACGTGACGGTTGGCAAGTGGCTCTTTCTTATGGGCACCACCAAGGCCCTTTTCTTATTGACTTGAGCCACCGACGCAAGTGGGACCTGCA
>QMLZ01000437.1 GCA_003646995.1 Deltaproteobacteria bacterium
CACCTTGCAAGGCGTATAGACGCAATCAACGAAAAGCTATGCGAGCTCAAGGAGTTTGACAAGCGCCTAAAGATAATGGTCAATCTCGAGACGTCCGAGGATCCGGGGGAGAAGAACGGTATAGGGGGTTCGGACCAGACTACCTTGGCCTTGCTCAAGACCCACAAGAACAACCAAAAGGAATTGATACGGTCAATGCACGAGGCCATTGATGACCTGAATGCAGAGATAGCCCTGGGTAAGAAAGAGAAAGTCGACCTTGACAAGTTTTTGGAAAACCAGAAGATGCTCCTGGCCTCCACTCCTTCCATTTGGCCCACTCGAGGATGGTTGAGTTCTGGTTTTGGCTACCGCATTTCCCCTTTTACCGGCCAAAAGGAATTTCACAAAGGTATAGATATTTCCACCCGCATGAAGGCCCCCATAGTGGCCCCTGCAAATGGTATTGTCACAAGAATCGCATGGGACCACGGCTATGGCCGGATTTTGACCCTTACCCACGGCCACGGAATTGTGACCCGCTACGCGCACCTGAGCAAAGTCCTGGTGAAAAAGGGACAGTATGTTAAGCGGGGCGAAACCATAGCCCTGGTGGGAAACACAGGACGGTCAACGGGCCCCCATCTGCACTACGAAGTACTTCTAAACGGCATGCCTGTAAATCCCCTTAGGTATATATTAAATTAGGCTTTAGGCGTTGGGCTTAGGGCATTGGGCTTAGGGCATTGGGCGTATTGGGTAAAGGTTTCGCTTTGAGAAGGACTTTTTTAGGAGCCGTTTCATTTGGCTGCCCAAAAAGACCATCACACGCCCCCTGCGGATTTTATTGATCCGTTTGTTGATTTTTATCCCCAAAAGTTTTTTAATGTCTTAATGGGGTTAGGCGATGTGCCGAACTGCTTAACCTTCATTTGAATACTACAAAAGGGTGAACCGAAATGTTAGGTAAAGTAATAAAGGGAATCTTTGGAAGCAAGAACGAGCGTGAGCTAAAGAGAATCGCGCCGATAATAGACAAGATAAACGCCCTCGAGCCTGATTTCCAAAGTCTTTCCGACGAAGAGCTGAGGGCCAAGACATCTGAATTCAAGCAGCGCCTGGAAAGAGGCGAGAGCCTTGACGAACTTCTACCCGAGGCATTTGCCGCGGTGCGCGAGGCCTCTGTAAGGGTGCTGGGGATGAGGCACTTTGACGTTCAGCTCGTAGGGGGAGTGGTGCTTCACTGGGGAAAGATAGCTGAGATGAAAACCGGGGAAGGAAAGACACTGGCTGCCACCTTGCCCTTGTACCTCAATGCCCTCACAGGCAGGGGAGTGCACCTTGTGACAGTGAATGACTACCTGGCAAGAAGGGATGCCGAGTGGATGGGAGGGATCTACAGGTTCTTGGGCATGTCCGTGGGTGTCATCGTTCACGGCATGGACGACGCGGAAAGAAAGAAGGCATACGCATGTGACATTACCTATGGTACCAACAATGAGTTCGGGTTCGATTACCTCAGAGACAACATGAAGTACGACCTGGCTGATTACGTCCAAAGGGATTTTTACTATGCCATAGTGGACGAGGTGGACAGCATCCTCATTGACGAGGCCAGGACCCCGCTTATCATTAGCGGCCCTGTTGAGCACAGTGAGAACAAGATATACGTGGAGGTCAAGCCACTTGTCATTAACCTAAAGAAAAAGCAGGGGGCGGTGATCAGATCCCTGTTGAAAGATATTCGAAAGGAGCTGGAAAGCGGTAACACTGGTGATGGAACCATAGAGAAGCTCCTTCAGGTAAAACGCGGAGATCCCAAGAACCCGGTCTTCCTGGACATTATTTCTCAGAACCATGGACTTAAAAAGGAAATAGACCGGCTGGAGGCAATGCTCAGCGCCCAGAAGCTTTTGCCGGAGCTGGACCAGATTCTCTATTGCACTATTGACGAGCGAAGTAACTCAGTGGAGCTCACGGAAAAGGGGATCAAGCTGTTGTCTTCAAGCGGGCTCGGGGAGTTTGCGCTTCCAGACCTTGATATGGAGACCCAGCTCATAGAAGAAGACGAAAAACTTAGTGAAAAGGAAAAACAAGAACGCATAAAAGAACTGGAGGAGCGCTTTGTCCGCACATCAGAACTGCTACACGCCACCCAGCAGCTGATAAAGGCGTACTGGTTGTTTGAGAAAGATGTCCACTACGTGGTCAAGGACGATCAGATAGTAATCGTTGACGAGTTCACAGGCCGGATGATGCCGGGTAGGCGCTGGAGTGATGGACTTCATCAGGCGGTTGAGGCCAAAGAAGGGGTGAGTGTGGCAGAAGAAAACCAGACCCTTGCCACTATTACATTTCAAAATTTCTTCCGAATGTATGAAAAGCTCGCTGGAATGACAGGTACTGCTGACACTGAGGCCGCGGAGTTTGAGAATATCTACAAGCTTGACGTAGTCGTGATCCCAACTCACAAGAAAATGATTCGCAAGGACTATCCCGATGTCATCTACAAGACCGAAAGGGAAAAATTCAAGGCCGTAGTGGAAGAGATCAAGGAGCTGTATGATAAGGGCCAACCTGTGCTCGTGGGCACAGTTTCCATTGAAAAGTCTGAAATGTTGAGCAAGATGCTAAAGAGAGCGGGTATCCCCCACTCTGTTCTCAATGCAAAGCACCATGAAAAAGAGGCTGAGATAATTGCCAGGGCGGGTCAGGCCAAGACCGTTACAATTTCCACGAACATGGCTGGAAGGGGGACTGATATTGTCCTGGGAGAAGGGGTGAGGGAACTTGGTGGCCTCCATGTGCTGGGCACAGAAAGGCACGAGGCCAGGCGAATTGATAACCAGCTGAGAGGTCGGTCAGGAAGGCAGGGAGACCCGGGCTCATCCAGATTCTACCTTTCCTTGGAGGACGACCTCCTGAGGATATTTGGGTCGGAAAAGATCTCTTCAATCATGGGGCGGCTTGGCATGGAGGAGGGAGAGCCCATTGAACACGGACTTATCTCCAAGGCAATTGAAAACGCGCAGAAAAAGGTGGAAGCACACAATTTTGATATTAG
>QMLZ01000438.1 GCA_003646995.1 Deltaproteobacteria bacterium
ACTCATTATTCTTTCAATGGTAATCCTGGCACAATCGGGCATGGGTAGTCCTCCCGTTCCAGTCCCTAATGCAGGAAATGCCACAGAGGCAATATTGTTATTGCCGCAGATCTTCATGCAATTTGCAACAGCCCTAGCCACGCTACGTTCCGAGCCATCAGCTGTTGCAGCATGAATAATATATTTGCAGGTGATTAGGTCATATGAACCCGTTAGTACCACGTCTCCAGGTTTTAGTTGGCGCTTTTCTGCAATCAAGCTCATTTCTTCCTGAAGCCGTGGGCCTACCTTTTGACGAATCGCCCCCGATACACCACTTCCCAAGATGAGTTGGGTATTTGAGGCATTGACTATGGCATCGGCAACAACTTCCACAATATTTCCTGTCATAATGGTCAGAGTCTTTCCATAAAAGGTGAACCGATCCTTCAAGCCCTCAATAGAGCGCAATGAAGAGGCAAGGTGTTTCTTCACATCTTCCGATTTGACATAAACACAAATGCTGCTCAAGCCTTTTGCCTCCGCTTCTATTCTATTTTCAAAAATAAATCTCTTACTGAAATTCCCTTTAGCGGTTCAAGAAGGGCAAAGGCGCCTCTTTTGGAAGAGGATTCCGCCAGCCATTTGACAGCATCTTCGATATCAAAAAGGATCTCTTCTTTTGGTACGGTGGTTCCATAGTAGTCTCTGGTATCAAACACAATATCTTCGTCAGAAGAAGCTATGGGTCCGACTAAGAAATCCACCTTCATCTTATTCCTCTTCTTAATAGAGCCCAGCTCAATTTCCAGATGTTCAAACTATGTCATATTTCCTATGGCATGAAAAAAGTTGTCAAGGATATTCTCATAAAAATGAACCGTATCTGTGCAAGTGTTGGGACAAGCTTGCCAATCCGTTTTCTCATCTGGATGGTAGACCCATGTTCAGAGAAAGCAAAAACACAAAGGATATTCAAGAAAAATGCTCCAAGAAGTTTATGAAGTGATAACACTTCAGCAATGTACCATTGAATTGTCCACAAGTTCTGTTACTGTGGCCTGTTTCTTGCTGTTTGAATGCAATGATAATGTAGCGGCTCATCAAAGAACTGTTCCAAGGGTTCCCATCCTGATGCTCTGGCTATGTCTTCGGTGTCTTCATCTGTTTTGTAGTCCATATGCCAGCCAGCAAAGCGCATAATGAAGTCAGTTAAGGGATCACCTAGCCCCATCCTGGTCTGCGCTGTGGAAAAAACGATAATCCCACCCGGCCTGCAGTATTCTTTGAGCTTTTGGAGAACTAGCTCGCACATAGGTCGTTGCAGGGGACACAATATGCCTATCAGTAGGATCATATCCGCATCTTGTGGGTCGGTTTTTTCAAGTTTCTTGTCAATGAACGAAAAACAACCTGAAAGGCCAAGCTCCTTGGTTCTTTTTTGTCCAATTTCTAACGCGTTCCCATCCGGGTCTATATTTCGTACATGCACCTTTTGCGCCAGTTTAGGGTGTTCCACAACTACATCTATCATATCATGGCCTGGACCGGAACCTATATTATCTATCAACACTTTATCTCGCGTGCTTTGGAGCTGGCCATGAATAATGCGAGGTAGATTCTCCCTTAAGGCCACAAGCCGTTTGTAGATTTGATAACCCGCCTTACACTTTAGAAAGTATTGATCAATTGGTTGGAAAAGGGGCCTTCTGTGGTAAAGATATTCAAACGTTAAGGCAGAGCTGGGATTTTCCTTGACTATCCTGGTAATTTCGGAGTGCTGTACAAAATATTCCACTACCTCGTCCAGGTTATTGAAATTTTGCGCGAGATAAGATTTAATAAATCTCTGGCTGATCCTGATCGGCAGTGAAGAAAGGAGCTGTTCTGCCACAGGGGTCTTTAGCGCATTATATCTTGTGGAAATATCATTTGAAACGTCTGTCCTATTTTCCATCAAACCACCTCCATTGTCCTAATTGTTTTTGTTAAGGTCCTGGCTTCGCCTGAGAAGTATTGACTTGCATGTTAGGCTTACTTTCAAATAGACGACAGAAAGACGGGATTATTTCAGGGATGTGTGCAGTCGCCCAAGGCCCTTAAGAAATTGAAGGCAGTGCAATCGCCCAATTCACACGCCTTAATGGCGGCTGGACATGCCAGGTCCGCCCGATCATACCAGCCCGCATATATTATTGCCATCATGCTATACGCACCGGCACACCTTGGGTTTAGCTTTATGGCCTGGCCGTAATCACACAGTGCGCGCTCTGGCTCCAACTCCGCCGCGAACATGTCACCTCGGTTTAGATACAGCATGTAATATGTTGGATCCAGTTCAATGGCCTTGTTGATAAAGGCCAGGGCCTTGCCAAAAGCTTGCCAGTCCGGTTCTTCAGGCCAGATGCGAAGTGCCTTCTCATTCCATACCACCGCCTTTAAGCACTCGATGATTTGTTTTGTTTGCTTTTCCTTCATTTCATTAAAGGCCTGTTTTTCAATCTGGTCGAGTCTTGCTAACAGCTCTTCTTCTCTTTTGCGGCTATTTTGCCATCTTTTTAAGTGAGTTGGCCATGCGTTCAGCCTTTTTAGGGGTTCCCAGATTGCCTCCCTTTCGTACTCAACCTTTGCGACAATGTGGAGCACAGAGCCACGCACACAAGAGATCTTTTCTTTTTTCATGATCTGTATGTGGAGTAGTCCTCTGGCCAAGGCATAAATGGCCTGCCTTTTCTCATCTGTAAGCTCACTACCTTTACTAGAGAGGTTCTTTGCCCACTCTGCCCCAACCATTTCAAACAGATCATGCCTTGCCTTGGCAATTGCAAGCACAAGGCAGTCCTTTTCTGAAAGAACCTTCAGGACTGGCTGTATGACTTCGCCTTCGAGGGTCACAGGATCCCCTATAGCGGGCACAGATACCAGAGCCATGATTATCATTAGAAAGGAGGCACATAGCCGAGGCATTGTTAGTGTCTCATTCGGGGATGGTGGAAACCCCTCGCCTTCAGGCGAAGAAAAGTTTATATTGTCGCCATGCGACTTTATAAGCTTGGAG
>QMLZ01000439.1 GCA_003646995.1 Deltaproteobacteria bacterium
CGTTTATGTCTGGTATGTTCCCAGAGTGGGCCCATGTGTACAACAGGCGTATTCCCAATGGCACACTAACGGTTAACAGAAGAAATGAGAGAAGATAGAAAAACACAAGCGGATGGAAATCCTTAATAACATATTTGAAGAAAAGCCTTTGCCAAAAACCTTTAAACAGAACCCAGCTTATCTTTGGGAAGACCTCTAGTAACTTGATGCCGGACTTTTCGCCTATATTATAAACTGGACGTATGTGTACATCTCTCACCCTGAAATCATGCTGATTGAGTTTGATCAAGATGTCATTGGGCATTCCGTAACGTTTGTAGATTTTATCTAAATCAAGTCGCCTCAAAGCAAGAAGTGAAACCGCCGTATAACCGCTTTGTGAATCAGCGATATGCCAGTACCCGGAGGCAATTTTAGTAAGGAGAGATAGAAACGAATTCCCAAGGTACCTGTAGTGGGGAATCATATGCCATGCGTCACCAAAAAACAGGCGATTACCTTTGCTATAATCTGCTTCTCCTTTTGCAACAGGCTCCACAATGGGGAGAAAGTCTTTCGGGTCCATTTGACCATCACCCGCCATTACCACTGTAACATCCATTTCATGCTCTCTTGCCCATTTGTATCCTGTGATAATAGCGGCTCCAACCCCCTGGTTGGTAGAATGATTGATCAGTTCGACCCGCTCATCTTTCTGGGCAAGTGCTTCCACAATTCCCGCTGTATTATCAGTGCTGGCATCGTTAACTACTATTATCTTGTCAGCCACCTCAGGAATTGTTTTAATAGTAGTTTCTATCAGCCTTTCCTCATTAAAGGCAGGCACTACTACCGCAATTTTTTTTCCTAAGTACATAACAACAGCCAACTATCATCAACTACTTGACTCCAAGGCGTCATAACTATGACATTTATCAACACTCAACTGATAGCCTAGCCAAGCCTTCAAGAAATTCTCGGTTCTGGCTTATCAGCTTCCTTCAATCATTTGAACCTCATCACCAGATTGCTCAAAACCTAGTTGTTCTGCAAGCGGAGTTACCTTATCGTTTACCTTCTTGTATGCCCTTCCGCATTCCTTGCATACTCCAAGAGCTCCCCTGAACTCGAGTCTATGTCCACAGGAACACATCCATCCCACCACCTTGCCGGGATTCCCCATTACCAGGGCATAATCTGGAATATCCTTTGTTACGACTGCTCCTGCCCCTATAAATGCGTATTTCCCTATGGTATGGCCGCATACTATTGTGGCATTGGCCCCGATGGTAGCTCCTTTTTTCACCCTTGTTTTCCTGAATTCATGCTTCCTCGATATGTGGCTCCTGGGGTTGATAACATTTGTGAAGACCATGGAAGGGCCACAAAACACGTCGTCCTCTAAAATCACGCCCTTATAAACGGACACATTATTTTGGATCTTTACATTGTTCCCTATTATGACATCAGACGCGACAACAACATTTTGGCCTATATTGCATCTTTCCCCTATCCTAGCTCCTGTCATAATATGGCTGAAGTGCCATATTTTTGTCCCTTTCCCAATATGGCATGGCTCGTCAATTACTGCCGTTTCATCACAAAAAAAATGCTCGGCCTCTGTAGATCCATTCAATAGAACGACAGTACCATTTCGCTCAAGGGATTCCTGGCAAGCGTTTAAAACCCTCAGTACCTCTATTCCGTTAAATCCGTCCGATTTTGGCACTTCACGGTTCCTTATACAACTAAGGAAATGCTCACACTCTGCCTTAAGAGGTTCGTAGTCCTCTAAGGAAATAAGCTCAACCTCTTCCTTCCTGGGTACGGGTTGGCGATGTACCCACTCAACACCTTTGTCATGGATCTGCAACTTTCCTTGTTTCAAGGTATCATTAAAAACCGCCATTTTTTTGCTTCCAACCACAACCAGCCGTTGCTCCTTATCAGGGTGAAGCCAGCTAACAAAAATATGGCCCTTGACCCCACTCTTGAAAGAGAGCACGCTTATTGTGACATCTGCAACGTCGCTGTTCAAATAGCTCCCGCCTTGGGCTGACACGCTTACAGGCCTTTCTTCTAGAAGGTATAGCATAACAGAGATATCGTGCGGTGCAAAACTCCAAAGAATATTTTCCTCGGTTCGAAACTTTCCAAGGTTTAGTCGATTCGAATAAACGTAATGGATCTTCCCCAGCTCTCCGCTGTCAATTATTTCTTTGAGTTTTATAATAGCAGGGTGAAATAAAAGAATGTGCCCCACCATCAATATCCTTGCCCTTGCAGAGGCTAGATGATGAAGCTCTTCGGCCTCGCTCACTCGTAGTGATAGGGGTTTTTCAACAAAGACATCCTTATCGGCCTTCAAGGCTTGCTTCGCAAGCTTGTAGTGGGTTTCAGCAGGCGTGGCTATAACAATCGCATCAATCTCTGGATTTTGAAGAACAAGTTCATAAGAGGTTTGAAACTTTTTGTCAGGATATTTCTCCTGAAAAGATCTAAGAGTGGCTATGTTAGTGTCGCATATTGTATGAAGGACTCCCAGTTCGTCAAAGTTCCTAACTAGATTCTTGCCCCAGTAACCTGAGCCTACTACCGCTATTCTTGGTTTTGTCATTTTTGGCCCCCATGTTAAAAATTAGATACATTAAAGAATATTCAAGAACGATGCCAACCTCGTAGGGGCTATGTTGTTGGCCATGGGAATCCAGACACACTATTTTGAGGCTAAAGTGACGGTCCTAATGCCCTGGGCTTTGTTGGATCATGGAAGTTGTCATGGTACACTCTTTGAAGCCTTCCCATACCTCGCTGTTTCAGCGCATCACCTTTTCCGTCCATCTCGCCTATAATACCTAGTCCACTAGGCTGCAGTTCTGTTAAACAAATTTCAACTTCTCCCAATATATGAGCTCTAGAAAACAGTTTTTAATCATATCTTACCTCGACTCGTTGTCAAGGCCGGTATATTTTCTGGGAAGTTGCCCTCCTAACATGGACTTTATTTGGGAGTTGGTATAAAGGAATAAGGATTTTTTGA
>QMLZ01000440.1 GCA_003646995.1 Deltaproteobacteria bacterium
ATTTGCCCTGGCGCCGCGCTGATTCGCGCCGCCAGAACAAATCGATGGAGCGTCCAACGCATAACAACCGGGCGAGACTCGTCTCCCCTCGTTATGCGTCGGACCGCTCATCTCGGCATTATATGGTGTTCAAGCAATTTCCACTAACCTTATAATAATTAGGGGGATAAGATGTACGCTAAATATTTCTTCGAACGATTTTGGACAAGCGATCAGAAAAATGAACTATTCGTCTGTATGCCCTTTCATGATTCTTTCGATAACAAATTTATGAATATCATTTCCCCCAGTGCGAAGAAGGCAGGATTCGAAAAAGCAGAAAGGGTGAAAGAAGATTGGGAAGCTAATGTTATAACTGACAGTATTTTCGATGGAATAGCCAATTCAAAAATGATTCTGTTTGATTTAACAGATGATCCTAAATCACCGTGTCAGTTTTCAAAACAAGTTAACGGTAATGTGCTCTATGAGCTGGGGATTGCAAATGCAATTCGTGAACCTGATGATATCTTATTAATAAGAGAGCGTTCTTCTGTGAAGCCCCCTTTCGATATAATTGGATTGAATATCAATATATATGATGGTGGATTAGAAATAGATTGGCTATCAAACAAATTGCATAAAGCATTAGAGGACCAGAAGTGGTACAAGAGCCGGCGTGTTAAGGTAGCTGCGGAATCAATTGATGAATTCGGTTTTGAGATAATGTGCCAAATTGGATGCAGACCTCCAGGGTTCAACCATTTTAATATAGCGAGAATGCCGCTTGAGGTAAGAATATCTGCTTTGAGATTGATAGATTTGGGTATTCTTTGGTTCGCAACTGGTGTTGATGAGAGAGGCCATGAACATGCCTACAGATGGACGCCATTCGGTCGTGAAGTCATAAAACATTTAGGAATAAAACTATTAACTGAGGAGGAGTTTAAGGCCACAGAGGAATACAAAGCCTTTTTGAAAGCACAAGAAGAATATAGAAAGAAGAAGAAACTTAGTTTTTAAATCGTCACAAACGCATATAACCTGGCAGTGCATTGGACAGCCAGGGCAGTGCCGGTTTGGTGATTTTTACGATATCAAACCTATTTAGCCTTGATGGTTTACAGTGGCAGCCCTGGCTGCCAATGACCGCCGTCGTTCCGGCGGCGCTGCGCGCCGCCAGAACAAATCGATGGAGCGTCCAACGCATAACAACCGGGCGAGACTCGTCTCCCCTCGTTATGCGTCGGACCGCTCATCTCGGCATTATACGAGGAACAATATGGACGCTTCTGAAATGATGAAGAGGATCAGAGTTAAGGAAAGCATAGAATCTCAGTGCAAGAGCTTCATGGAAGAAAAGATAAACAGATATCTGGAGATCGAACATCAAGGTATCATAGGCGGGCATTATTTTGCTCCGGCCTCGTCCGAATGCATTTACCTTTACCGCGACGGCTATTTTATTGGAGCGGTTATGATGAGCCATGCCATCAACGAAGGCCTCATGAAGTTCGTGGCCGAAAGAAATTCTATCGAAAGGAATAAAAGTGATGGTACTACTAAAACTGTGGAAGATCTCGTTAGCGAATTGACGGAAAAGTGCATTATCTCCGTGGCCTGTGCAAACGCCTCCATGCGGATTTGGAAAAGTTATCGTAACGACATACACCACATGAACCCAACGGTCGGCAAAATAGATTTCAAGAAACTTGCCCAACAGAACTTGAAGCATCTCTCAACCATAGAGAAGGAAATTTTTGATTTCAAAAACAACAACGGGGTTATGGTCCCGACCCAGCCAAAATACTGGGAGATAAGAAGTGATGGCACATCGCCGGTATTTCTGAGATTGGATTAGGACCGTATAACAAAAGGATGAACTCCGACTGAAAAAGCCTGGCCGTTTTTTGGTTTCTACAAATTTTGTTGTTTATCAATACTTTTTCGCTTTTTCGCCATATTTTGTTTGCTTTTCATCAGGTTATCCTTGCCGTTGTGCAAGTAGGAGAAAATAGGATGGCGAATTTTACAATAACACCGAAAGTTGATGAGACTCAGGAATTTATAGAAATTGCCAATGATTTTTCGAATCCTTTGGATCTTGTGCGAGAAGCTATAAGCAACGCATATGATGCAAAGGCTTCTGAGATAAAAATAAAATTTGAAGTTGAAAATTATTATGGAGAGTCAGTCCTTGAAATCACGATAGAAGATAATGGCAGTGGCATGAATCGCGAGGGGCTGCAATCCTTTTTTGATTTAGGTAATTCATTAAGAAGAAATGATATCGAATGCATTGGTGAAAAAGGGCATGGTACAAAAGTATTCTTTAACAGTCAAAAAATAGAGGTAATTACTTGGCAAGAAGGCACAGAATATCATGCCGTTATGAATGAGCCATTTCGAAACTTATATGATAGGAAAATTCCAATAGTTGAGGTTGAAGAAAAAAAATCTGAAACAGAAACGTCAGGAACAATTATAACAATTACAGGTTATAATAACAACCGAAGAGACAAGTTCACGCACGAGATATTGAAAGATTATATTATTTGGTTCACTAAACATGGCTCAATTGAAAAAGCATTCGAGCCCGACAAATATAATACGATTTTATTTTTACAAGGCTTAGGAGCAGATGAGTATGAAAAAATAAATTGGGGGCATATTTTCCCTGATGACAGTCAGGATATTAACAGGTTGTTTGAAAAACATTTAACCAAAGCCCCCAATTTCTATTCAAAAAGGATTATCAAAAGAGGCACATTGAAAAATTACCCTGAAATAAAATATGAAGCAGTTTTTAATATAGAAGGAACAAATGTTAAGTATTCATATAATCCAATGATACGAAGAAGGGGGTATGTTGCTCCTAGAGGTGCTTATACTATTCAAGAACGGTATGGTTTATGGTTAACCAAAGATTTTATCCCAATACAAAGAAAAAATGAATGGATAACTTATAAAGGGTCAGAATACACGAAATTTCATGCATTCTTTAACTGTCAAGCACTGCGTCTTACCGCTAATAGAG
>QMLZ01000441.1 GCA_003646995.1 Deltaproteobacteria bacterium
CTCGGCCATTCAACGGAGGATGCGTATTCCGATGGCGCACTCGGTGGCATCCCCACTCATGCGAGGGCCTCCCTCAGGCCAGAGTGCCTGCGAATACGTCTTGAAATTGCCATTTGCAGAATGTCTGGTCTTGCCCATAAATTCACTTTCTTTCTTGCCCTGGTTACGGCCGTATATATGAGTTCCCTTGTCAGTATAGGCACATCCGTATCAGGCAATATGATCATTACCTCATCGAACTCTGAACCTTGGGATTTGTGTATGGACATGGCATAGGCTATTTCGAAATCGGGCAATCTTGATGGATGTATTTCTCTGAAAGATCCGTCCAAATTCCTAAAACAAACCACGACGCCCCTGCCCTCTTCTCTCGGGGCAACTATTCCCACATCACCGTTATAGATGCCTAGGCTGTAGTCGTTGCGGGTAATGAGTAAAGGGAGACCCGGATACAGGTCTACGCCCGGGCTCACCAACCCGCTTCCACCCAGGATGCGCTCAACTAACCGGTTTAGGCCCACCACCCCATAAGGGCCCTGCCTGATTGCGCAAAGAATTCGGAATCTGTCAAATACCTCAAACCTGCGGGGCATATCCTTTGCCTTGCAAACAGGCCCATAGCCTTCCAAAACTGGGGCCCTCAGCGCAGAAGTCAGCAACCTACTGTGGGGCAGAAGATGCCACTGTACGTCATGGTAGTGAGAATCTTGCAAGATGTTCATAACAGCGTCCACATCGCCTTCCTTGATGGCACGGGCTAAGTGTCCGATGCCGCTTTCAGGCCCGAACCGGTAGTTCTTGGTAAGCTCCACCACGCAGTCCTGAAGCCCCTCTGGGCACTGTTGAGCCTGCAGGGTGATAGGGCTTTTTCCTACCGTCCGTTCGAAGGTCTCTGCATAGGTCTTTGAAAAGCCTCGGACCATCTCATCGCTACATATATCTCCCATTACTGCTCCTGCTTCCACAGAGGCCAGTTGGTCCTTGTCTCCCAATAAGATGATAGGTACATCCTCCGGAATCGCATCAAATAACTTGGCCATCAAGGGTAGATCCACCATGGAGGCCTCATCCACAACCACCATATCTACAGATAGGGGGTTTTCCTTGTTGTGTATAAAATAGGGGCTCCCCTGCCGATACCCCAACAATCGATGAATGGTGGATGCCTCGACAGGAATCCTGGCCTTGATCTCCTCACTTGCCGGAAGGCTATTGCGGTGAAATTTCATGGCCTCTTCAAGGCGGGCAGCAGCCTTACCCGTAGGGGCGGCAAGGGCGATCTTTACATCCTTCTTCTCACACAGCTCCAGGGCAAATGAAATAATCTTACAAACGGTCGTGGTCTTCCCGGTGCCGGGCCCACCAGAAATAACACATAGTTTTTTGGTCGCTGAAGTAAAGGCGGCCAGGCCCTGCCAGTCCATTTCCTCCCCCATAAGCAAAGGAAAATATCTTCGAAGTAATCCACCCAGGTCCTTCCCCTCAGGAATTATGAGTTTTTTCTGTGCTCTTTCCCGAAGATGGGTGGCAAGACAGTTTTCATATTTCCAATATCGATGGAGATAGAGACGACAGCGGCTGTCCAACACCAAGGGGACAAAATCACCCGGCCTACCAACAACTCCGCTTTGCAGGAGCTGCTTTTGCCAGGTCTTCAGGGGAGGGCAGTGACATATGTACCTGCCATGAGGGTCATAGAACGGACGGCCCTCGGCGTGGGAAAGGTCAAGACATATATGTCCTTGCTCCGTAACAAAGCTTACTAGTGCAGCTCCCAGGTAAAGCTCGTTACTTGGCTTGTCGGCCAATGAATTGATGAACAGGGCGAAATGGCGCGAGATATCAGGAAGCAAAGTGGCCTCCAACAAGCCCTCGTATTCCCGTGCATCTGTTCTGAAAAAACTCACTCCCCCTCCACAACTTCCAACTCTAGCTCACTCATAACTCTAGATCACTCTAGCTTCCCTTTGTTTCCAGCAACCCTTTCCTCAGCCTCTTAATCAAGTCAACCGAAGGTCTTGTCCCGTACACCCCGTATTTCGGGGCCTTTTCTGCATCCATACCCCGCAGGAAGATGTAAAACGCCCCGCCAAAATGCCTTTGGTAGTCATAACCAGGTAACCTCAGGCTAAGGTACTGATCAAGGGCAAGGCAGTATATATAGCACTGGAGTACATAAAAATGCCTTAACATTTCTTCTTCCATGGAGCCTTGGCTGTAAGCTTCAATGTCAGGACCGAGGTGATTTGACTTCCAGTCCACCAGGTAATATTTTCCATTCCACTGGAATACTAGGTCAATATAGCCCTTCATAAATCCCCTGATTGGAGAAAATTCAAGGGCTTCAATCCTCTCCGGAATATAGGCCATGGAAGATGATACAGATTCTCCTTCAAAAATACTGGCCAGGTCGGTGGGAGTTATGAGGCGCATGGGAAAGTAGAATTCTAGCTCCGTTAATCTACAATTAGTGGGGACCAGAGACAATTTAAGGCCTTGATGCTCTTCACTAAGCGAAGCTCCTAAGGTATTTTCCAGCATCCCGCAAATAGCGGCGGTCCATTGTTCTTCGTAACCATAGTCGGCAAGCAGGTTACGTACCAGGTCCTCTCGCTCGCCTTCCCCGGCCCTGGAAAAATCCACCTGTTCCATAACCTTGTGAAGTAAGCTGCCAGCCCTTGGTCCCCTGGGAAAGTCAAATATTGATAAGGGCTCATTCCCCGTTGTCTGGCCAGTCACACTTTCAATCGTCTCCTCTTGCCACGAAACAGGGTCATGATCAGGCAGATCAGTCTCCACCTCATGGCCCGATATCAAAGAAGAAAAACTAGTGATTCCCCAGTCGCTGGGGATACGAGCCCTGAATTGCCGCGCAAAAAATATTTCGGTGTCCTTTTCAAAAGGTGGCACTCCTTGCCCCTGGAGAGGAGGCTCTGAGAGTTCTATGGCTCCGTTGCTCAGTGTTTGGAGTTCTGCTAGCTTTGCCTTTATACCTCTCTCTTTGGCCACTCC
>QMLZ01000442.1 GCA_003646995.1 Deltaproteobacteria bacterium
AACAGAAGACCGTGATATGCTGGCCGCCTTGGGCGTAAATCAGAAGTGGCTCTTCACAAGTGTCTTTTTTCTAGGCTCATGCTTGGCGGGCCTAGGAGGTGCCATCCAGCTCCCGAAGGGAGGCGCCGACCTATTAATGGATCTTAATGTAATTGCCGCGGCCTTTGTGATCGTGGTCGTGGGCGGAATGGGAAGCATAGGGGGCGCATTTTTGGCCTCTGTCCTCATTGGGGAGCTGTCTTCTTTTGGTGTGTTGGTGCTGCCCCAGAGCACCCTTGTGATGATGTTCCTCGTAATGGCCGTGGTTTTGATTATCAGGCCTTACGGCCTCTTGGGAAAACCCGAGGCAGAGGAACATCTCCCCCCTGAGCTAGTGGAATCTCCCCTGCGCCCGGCACCTCTAAGGCTGAGACTGTTGGGGCTGGCGGTATTGCTTGCGCTGCTGGGACTTCCATTTTTTGGTGGTAGCTTTCAATTGGTCTTGTTTGGGGAAATTGCAATATTTGCCTTGGCCTGTATGAGCCTCTTTTTCATGATGGGACCAGGAGGAATGGTATCCTTTGGCCATGCTGCATTCTTTGGAGGAGGTGCCTATGCCGCTGCATTGCTGGTCCACTATGCGAGTAGCCCAATGGAGCTGGCAATTTTACTGGCCCCCCTCTGCATGGGGCTGCTGGCGCTGGTAATAGGGTGGTTTTGTGTTCGGCTCTCTGGGGTCTATCTTGCGATGCTTACTCTGGCGTTTGCCCAGATATGCTGGTCAATTGTGTTTCAGTGGAGCGGTTTTACCGGTGGAGACGATGGCATCCTGGGATATGGCCCGCCAAGTGGGCCAGCACTGAGGTAGTGTTTTATTACCTTACGCTGTTGATCAGCCTTGGCGGGATACTGATACTCAGGTATCTGCTGTTCACCCCCTTTGGATATACTATGAGGGCCTGCAGGGATTCTCACTTAAGAGCTGATTCCATAGGAATCAATGTCAAGCGACAGCAATGGTTTTCATTTGCAGTGGCCGGAATGTTCGCGGGGCTTGCTGGTGGTATTTATGTGTTTTCAAAGGGGAGTATATTTCCTACAGAGATGTCCATATCCCGTTCCTTTGATATCCTCCTTAGCGTCTTGCTGGGAGGAATCCATTCCCTTTCAGGACCACTCGCCGGTTCAACAGCATTTATATGGCTCGAAGACAAGATTTCGCGAATACATTTTTGGCGTTTGATTCTCGGGAGTATCTACATCTTCCTGGTCATGTCCTTTCCCCAGGGCATCGCAGGGTACTTCAGCAAGAGATTTGAAGGTGCAATTTCAGGAAGCAAATAGGTTGCGGGGGCTGTCATAGATGAGCAGACTTCTGGAGGTAGTTGACCTGTACAAGTCATTCGGGGGAGTGACCGCCGTGCACGGAGTGAGTTTTGAGCTAGATTCAGGACACCTGCTGGCAATGATAGGCCCCAATGGTGCGGGGAAATCTACCTGCTTCAATCTTATAAATGGCCAGCTGAAACCTGACAGCGGAAGGATCAGAATATTGGGCAAGGATACCACTGGTATGAAACCAAGGAACGTGTGGAGACTGGGTGTGGGCAGAACCTTCCAGGTGACATCAACCTTTCCATCCATGACGGTGCTGGAAAATGTGCAGATGGTGTTCATATCGAGGCACCGCAAGCTCAATTCTGTAGCAAAAAAGACAGCGGGCCTTTACAGAGACGAGGCCATGGAATTGCTCAAGCTGGTGGGGGTGGAGAGCCAATGGGACAGGCCGTGCGGTATACTGGCCTATGGGGACCTGAAGCGAGTCGAGCTGGCCATTGCACTGGCAAACGACCCCAAGCTGCTATTGATGGACGAGCCCACTGCGGGCATGGGTGTAAAGGAACGTCTGAAGCTAATGGAGCTAACAGCAAAGATAGTGAGAGATCGCAACATTGGCGTGCTGTTCACAGAGCATGACATGGACGTGGTATTCTCTCATGCCGACTCAATAATCGTGCTTAACTATGGGAAACTCATCGCCCGGGGGACACCGCCCGAGGTGAGGGACAACGAAGAAGTGAAAAGGATATACTTAGGCTCATCCTCAGGGGAAACGTAGGGAGGGCAATCACGAGAACAATGGACCAGAGAAACGAACAATACATATTGAAACTGGACAATGTGAACAGCTTTTACGGAAAGGCGCAGATCCTTTTTGACATGTCCCTGGCGATGTCCCGGGGAGAGGTGGCAGTCTTGCTGGGTAGAAATGGGGTGGGAAAAAGCACTACTTTCAAGACCATCATCGGGCTTGTGGTACCGAAGACAGGGAAGATCCAATTTAAAGGTAAGGAGATTACAGGGCTGCCCCCGTACAGGATTTGTTCGCTGGGTCTTGGGTACGTACCCGAGGACCGCCGAATCTTCACCGGCTTGACGGTTATGGAAAACCTGGAGGTGGGAAGGCGCCCTCCTAGGGAGGGGCTTGAACCATGGACACCTGAACGGCTCTTTGAACTGTTTCCCAACCTCCGGGCCTTGGGCAACAACCTTGGGGGTCAGATAAGCGGTGGAGAGCAGCAAATGCTCACCATTGCCAGGACCCTTATGGGAAACCCGGAGATGGTTATTCTCGATGAGCCTTCCGAGGGGCTTGCTCCGGTGATAGTGGATCAACTTGCACGCACAATCAAAAATCTCAAGCAAAACAATGTGACCGTCCTGCTCGCGGAGCAGAACCTCAATTTTGCCAGGAGGGTCTGCGACAGGGTCTTTATTGTTGACCATGGCAGGGTTTGTCATCAGAGCACCATGGATCAGCTAACTGATGAGGTTTGCGAGATGTATTTGGCGGTGTAGGAAGTTAAGTATTAGGCTTTGGGCGTGAGGCGTTAGGCCATGGGAATAAGGAGCTTACCAAATTTTGTGATAAGGGAGATGATATATGGGAACATTACCTGAAGTAAAGAAACACTATGGAAAACTGAAACTATTTATCAATGGTGAGTGGATTGAATCTGAGTCC
>QMLZ01000443.1 GCA_003646995.1 Deltaproteobacteria bacterium
TGATAGTTGACGCGGCGATGAATGATCTCATCAGACCCAGCCTTTATTCCTCATACCATGCTATACAACCGGTGGTAAAAAGGAACCGTGGCATGATTAGAGCTGACGTAGTGGGGCCCATATGTGAATCAGGTGATTTCTTGGCAAGAGACAGGGAAATCGATGCTTACGAGCCTGAAGAGCTGATGGCCGTTATGAGTGCAGGAGCATACGGATTTACCATGTCAAGTAATTACAATTCAAGGCCACGTGTGGCGGAAGTAATGGTTCGAGGAGATGAATATTATGTAATAAGAGAAAGGGAGACCTACGAGGATCTTATTCGAGGTGAAAGGATCCCTGGTTTTTTGGAAAGTGATCAATAAGCTACGGTAAACAAGGAGCCCGACACCAATGTGGTCTTTAAGCCGAGCAAGTTGGTGAGGATGCAAAACAATGGAGATGATAGAGTTTTGGAAAATGCAGGGAAGCGGCAATGATTTTATCCTCATAGACAATCGAGACCAAGCCATATCCCAAGAGGTAATGCCGCAGCTGGTTTTGAAGGCTTGCAGGCGAAGGACTTCGGTGGGTGCCGACGGTGTCATTTTTGTCACGAGATCGGAAAAGTATGACTTTGCCTGGCGGTACTTCAACGCTGATGGGGGGGAGGTGGAGATGTGCGGTAACGGCAGCAGATGTGTATGCCGTTTTGCCTATTTAAAGGGAATAGCAGGCCCCAAGATGACTTTTGAGACACTGGCCGGACCTGTCTCTGGTGAGGTAAACGGAAGGTTCGTTAAGGTCTTGATGCCTCTGCCCACCCAAATGAAACTGGATATACCAGTGGAAAAAGACCCCGGTTGGAAGAGCATTGATTTTGTAAATACTGGTGTACCTCATGTCGTGGTGATACTTGAGGATATAGAGACGTATCCGGTGGTGGAGCAAGGCAGGGCCCTGCGGTATCATAAATATTTTGCACCAGATGGCACCAATGCCAATTTTGTGGAGGTGCTGGGCCCTAATGAACTTGGCATGAGAACCTATGAAAGGGGGGTGGAAGATGAAACCCTTGCTTGTGGCACCGGGGCAGTGGCCTCATCAATTGTTTGTGCTGAACGGGGTCTGGTAAAGCCGCCGGTCAAGGTGAAGACCAGAAGCGGTGAGGTTCTCACCATAAGCTTCAAAAAGGAGGGAGACGGGTTCCAGGAGGTATGGATGGAAGGAAGCACAACTATTGTTTACGAGGGTAAGTTGCATCGAGAAGCAATTGAGTGAGTTAAGGCCACAATACAGTTTTTGAAGCCGTGGATAGAAGGGAGGTAAGCCATGTTTAAAGGTTCTATCGTTGCTATTGTCACGCCATTTAAGGATGGAAAAGTAGACGAAGAGGCATACAGGGAGCTAATCGAGTTTCAGATAGAAAACGGGACCAGCGCAATCGTTCCGTGCGGGACAACAGGGGAGTCAGCCACCCTTAACATGGAGGAGCATGCAAGGGTTATTGAAGTCGCTATAGAAGCGGTCAACAAACGGGTGCCTGTAATTGCTGGAACGGGTGGTAACAGCACACAGGAGGCAATAGAACTCACAGAGCATGCCAAAAAGGTGGGGGCAGATGCCACATTACAGGTGACGCCGTACTATAACAAGCCTACCCAGGAAGGTCTCTATCAGCATTTTAAGGCCATTGCCGATGCCGTGCCCTTGCCACATGTGTTATACAATGTTCCAGGCCGGACCAGTGTAAACATGCTGCCTGAAACAGTGGCAAGGCTGGCCGAGCTTCCGGAAGTTGTGGCTATCAAAGAGGCCTCGGGAAACCTGGGACAAATGGCAGAAATCATAAGACTCGCAGGTGACAAGATTACGCTTCTGTCAGGCGATGACAATCTCACGCTGCCAGTTCTCGCCGTGGGGGGCACGGGTGTTGTTTCCGTGGTTGCCAACATTGTGCCAAGGGATACTGCCGATATGGTCAAGGCCTGGGAAAACGGCGATGTGGATAAGGCTAAGGAACTTTACTATAAATTGCTGCCCCTGTGCCAAGCTATGTTCTATGAAACCAATCCCATTCCAGTGAAGACTTCTTTGGCTTTAATGGGAAAGATAAGGGAAGAGATGAGGCTACCCCTTTGCTCCATGTCAACGGCTAACTTGGAGAGGCTGAAGAAGGTATTGGGTGAATATGGGTTAATTTAAAAACAGGTTCAAGGCGTGAGGCTTAAGGCATGAGGTGAAAGGTCAAGCAAGGGGATAATGTTACTTTGAGCTTAGAGCCTAAGGCCTGACGCTTAAAGCCTTTCAATGGAGGGCTGGTATGTTAAAGGTTTTAGTGGCAGGCGCTGCAGGTCGGATGGGCAAAAGGATAATCGCCATGGTGGCTGAAAATCCTTCTACGGAACTGGTGGGCGCTTACGAAAGACCGGACCACGATGCCGTGGGCCAGGATGCAGGTGCCGTGGCAGGCATAGGTGATATGGGTGTAAAAATAGCGGGGTCCCTGGCAGAGGTAATTGACCGGGGAGAGGTACTCATTGATTTTACTACTCCTGAGGCCACTTTGGCCAATCTCAGGGTTGTTTCCGAGAAAGGGCTTCCAATAGTTGTGGGAACTACCGGGATTTCAGGAGATGCCCTGAAGGAGGCCGAGGAGTTAGCAAGGAAAACCCGGTGCGTGATGGCCCCTAACATGAGCGTCGGTGTAAACGTAATGTTCAAGATAGCAGGAGAAATGGCCAAGATACTAGGCTCCGAGTATGACATGGAGATTCTAGAGGTGCATCATCGTTTCAAGAAGGATGCTCCTAGTGGAACGGCCATGAGGCTTGCAAGGATTCTTGCCGAGGCGACGGATAGGGATTTGGAAAAGGTAGGGGTATTTGAAAGAAGAGGGTTTATCGGTGAAAGGACCAAAGAAGAGATAGGAATCCAGACGTGGCGTGCCGGAGATATAGCGGGCGAGCATACAGTGCTGTTTGGAGGAATAGGCGAAAGGCTAGAGTTGATACATAGGGCCCA
>QMLZ01000444.1 GCA_003646995.1 Deltaproteobacteria bacterium
TAATGGTATATCTATTTTTATGAGGAAAGTCCTTGATAGCTATACCAGATATTTTAATACAAAGATTAAGCGGCAAGGCCCTCTTTGGACCGGCAGGTTTAAAAGGCTTCTGGTTGAGAATGACGAACAATTACTTCATTTAACCCGGTATATTCATTTGAATCCGACAACGGCTCATCTGGTGAACAACCCTCAAGATTGGATATTTTCTTCCTACAATGAGTTTTTGAACAATGTAAAGAAAGGGGAAGGCCTTTGTCGTTACTTATCATTACTGGATATAGAACCTGATGATTACAAAGAGTTTGTAATCTCTCGAGTAGATTACCAGAGGACGTTAGCTAAAATTAAGCACCTATTATTAGATTAACTTTACTTTCATACACTCCCGAAGTGTAAAAGGGTAAATGGAGGGGTAAATGAAAAGGAGGCAGGATGAGAAAAATTATTTTTGCAATATTTGTAACAATGTTTATTTTCTTATTTTTGGGGAAGGGGGCGGCTGGGAAGGATAGACCGGCTATAAAAATAGGCAGAATAACGGTAAGCGCCGGAGAATTTGATAAAGCATTTAAGTCTTCAAGCTTTTTTAGAGAAGGGAAATCTTCCCGGAAGGAATTCTTAGACAGCTTTATATCAAGAAAACTTATCTTGAGAGAAGCTGAGAGAGAGGGTTTGAATAAAGATCCTGAATTCCTGGAGGATATTCAGTTATTCTGGGAGCAGTCTCTTTTGAAACTGGCGATTTCTAAGAAAATGAATGAGCTCTCATGCAGTATAAAAGTTAATGATAAAGAGATAGAAGATTATTATAATGAGCATAAAGATAGAGATTTCAGCAATAAAAAATTGAATGATGTTTACGGCCGGATAAAACTAATTCTTTTTAAGAAGAAGCAGGGAAAAGCCCTGCAAGATTGGGTGAATTCTTTGAGAGAGAATACAAAAATAAAAATAGACTATAAATCATTAGGCATTTACTAAGATAAGTATAGATAGAGATAGCAGGTATTTTGAGACAATAATGTTTGAATCAATATTGTCCGTTTGGCAGTACGCCGGATGGCTGATTAAGATAGGAGGTTCTTTATGAGCAATAAACCGTATAAAAGAAAGCAATACTTTATTGATAAGAGTTTTCAGACAAAATTTATTTTAAAATTTTGCCTTATAGTGATTGTTTCTTCTATCCTCATTGGAGGGATTTTATTTTTTCTCTCTCGTAACTCTACTACCGTAGCTATAGAAAATACCAAAGTCCAGGTTAAAAGCACTTCGAGCTTTATCCTGCCTTTAATGGTAGAAACTCTTTTGGTTGTTTCAATATTCTCAGCGATTGCAGTATTGGTTCTTACTTTATTCATATCTCATAAAATATCCGGCCCCCTTTACCGCTTAAAAAAAGAAATAGATGCTTTAGGAAACGGTGATTTAAAGGTAAATTTTAATATTAGGACCGGCGACCAGCTTCAGAATTTATCTGAGAGCCTTAACGAGATGGTTATTTCTTTGAGAAGAAAAAATTCAGAGTTGAGAGACAAATTCAAAGAGCTCAGTAACTTATTGGAAGACAGAGACTTTTGTATAGCTGATAATGAAAGGGAAGGAACAAGAAAGAAGCTAAAAGATTTAGAGAATGTTCTAAGTTTCTTTAGGATTTAATGAAGAGGTTTCTTTGTATTTTATATTTTTTAGTGTTGCCTGGTTTATTTGTCCCTCCTTCTTTTTCTCAGGAAGAGAACCTTTCCTTAATAGCTGAAGGTAAGTATTTTTCTATATATTCCTGTAAGAATTTAGATATTAATGAGTTGCTTTCTAAACTAAATTTTGATTATTTTCTTCATTTTGATAGTCTTTCGAAAAACCCTGATGCTCCAAAGAATATTTTAACTCAAACTTTGGATTCCCTTTATTTAGAGGTTTCTGATATTTTAGACATCCATATTTATAGCTATCATGGCAATATAAAGATTCTGCCCGATAAAAACGGTGTTAATTCTGCATTCAAGAAATATTTTGGCAGAGATTTCCCTCAGAGATCTTTTTATTTTCACCAAAAAAATACCATATATATATCTTTTCCCGATTTAACTTTAGGTATGTTAGGTCATGAGATCTCCCATGCAATAATTTCTCATTATTTTGTAGTGTTTCCTCCTGCAAAGATGCAAGAAATTCTATGCGGCTACGTAGAATACAGTTTGAGAAAATCTACAGGGGCTCTTCCTAAATAGAAGCTTTGGCTGTAGTATCTATAAAGCGCAAGAGAGTTCAAGCCGGATTTTGCATTAGCAAAATCCGCCCGAAGGGAGGCTCTTTATTCTCATAGAAGATTTTTCTTCCGTAGAAATAAAGGGCTGCCGAAGGCAAAACTTGCAATATACCTTTTTGGTGCAAGATGGACGTTTATAACTATAACGGCCGGGAAAAACTGGACCACTTTTACTCCCATTTTAAGTCAAAGAATGTATAATGTAAAAGGAACAAAAGGAGGTTCGGAATGTATAAGGAGCTCAGTCCGGGATTAAAGACAAAGGCAGCATTAGAGGCATTCAGGAAAGAGAAGGCCCTGTCTCAGATAGCCTCGGAATATGGCATGCATCCCGGCTAGATAAGCAGGTGGAAACAAGAACTTCTTAAACGGGCAGGAGAATTATTTAGTAAACCCCGTCAGAGAAAACCGCTGACAGCGCAAATTGTTGGAAAATGAAATGTCCTAACGGGGTGAATTGAAGCGGAGCTGCCTTGTTACAGGGGGCCGGATCAGAGTAAACCCTGGGCAGGTGTTTTACATAAGCTGGCACGGTTAAGACAGTTGTCATAGGAGTGTAATTAAAATATGGCTGCTCAGTTAACGGGTATAACAAAGGCCCGGAGAAATCAACGCTCTGGACCATTACGAGTCAAGGATGAACCCTAAATTTTAGGCAGGGTAAGCGGACGGCTTTAACCTTAACTTTTTAAGGCCGCTAAAAAACTACCTGCTAAAACTTGACACAA
>QMLZ01000445.1 GCA_003646995.1 Deltaproteobacteria bacterium
AACAGGAGAGCAAGGTCCAATTGTGTACATAAACAACATTCCAAAAGATCCATTCAGCCCAGGTAGTGATTACACTTATAAGACTAATAGTAACCAGTCTTGGGTTCTCTACACTTCAACATATACTTATAGTGGGAATACATACCGTGAGTACAGGAACTCTAATGGACAAGCAGGAAGTCTCTCAGGTACAAGCGAGCCATCTGCGCCATAACTTAGGGTAACAGGCTTTTTATTGGGTTAATAAAACCAGCTTATTAACAATATATTCCTGGGGCAGTACTGCCCCAGGAATATCCATTTATGAAGGTGAGGGATTTGAGAATATTCAGCCTATTTAAAAATAAAAAAGGTTTCACACTCATTGAGGCTCTCGTTGCCTTAGTCATACTTGTCTTTCCCATCATGGCAACGCTTGGAGCAGTTGTCAATCTTTACAGTCAGACCCACAAAAGGCAACTTGAACTTCTTGCCGAGAATTTATCCACATACATCCTTGAGGATTTAAGAGGAAGAACATTTTACTTAACTCCTGATGCAACAGAAAAGGATAACCTTGAGTATCTTTACTTAAATCTACCACAGTCAGAGGATGTAATTGACCCATGGAATGGTGGAACAAGACAGATGAAATACTCCAGCATAACGGATAGTGTTTATGACACAGCAATTTATAACCCAAACAATCCAAGTTATGAATACCCTTATGTTGATTTTAGTTTTTCTTCCCTTGGTTCTTACGGAGATGTTGCAAAATTTTATAAGGACTTTAAAGTGGAAATCTACTTAACAAGGTATGTGGCAGATGAAGCGCCAGGTCCAGAAGATGATCCATACAAATTTTTGTACAAGGCAGATGTAAAGATATATGTAAGGGATCCAAAGGCTCCGAATGGGTGGAGACAATTTAAAACTGCATCAACGGAGATAACATACCATGATCCGTAAAGACGGATTCACATTAATTGAATTAATGATAACAATTGCAATTTTTGCCATTATTATGGTTGGCTTATATCCAATTTATACACATATTACAACATTTAATATGGAGAACTATATAAGAACTGCCCTGAATGATAACCTGCGGGCAGGGATGGATAGATTATCAAGAGAGTTGAGGGAAGCAACAGATGTTAATGATCCTGATGATCCAGACAATCCATTTCCAGATGGAGAGGAAAGGAATTCTATAGTTTTTATCCATCCAGATCCTCAGAATCCAGAAACAGATGAGATGGTTAAATATGTAATTGCTACCTCATCTGCTTACTCTATTCCCTATTTCCCAGAAGGAAAGGAACTTAGAAGGTATGTGTGGAATGGAACAGATTGGGAGGGTGGGAATCCAATAACTGAACCAATTATACACGATATAGTTTTTAAAAGACAGGGGCAGCTTATAAAAATTGCAATAATATCCAGGGTGATTTTAAGAAAAGGAAAGGAAGCTCAAGATTATATATTTATCGGGAATATTGGCGTGAGAAACGCCCTCCCATAAGGAGGTGATGAGGATGGGAGCATTTAAAAACAGTAGAGGTTTTGCTTTGATAACAGTGTTTATAATAAGTACAATTCTGTTTGGAATGATTGGATATACATTGATAAGTGTAAATAGACAAGGATCTTTAAAGAATCTTCTGAGATTCTCCAAAACCACAACATCCACTGCAGAGGCAGGAATGGAGGAGATGATAAGGTATATTCAAAGCTACCATGTTGACAGGATAGGAATGTACTGGTTAAGAAGATACGAGAAAGCACAGGGTTTGATTAGTGACGAAGATGTAGATCCTGAAACAGGGACTCCAGCACTTTACAACTATTATCCAGAACTATTTGAAGATCCACGCCCAGGCCATTCTGGTGAATACTACCTTACCAGAGCAAAGTATTTCCTTGACTTTGATTGGCTTGAAGATATAGATAGCGATGGTGAACTTGAACCAGTTAGTTGGCTTGATGCTGATGAAGATGGAGAGGTTGATAGTAATGAAATCAATGAGGCTACAGAGCCTGTAAATGTTAGAGTAACTGATGCAGTTGTGGCAAAATTACAACAGTTAAGGATAGGAGGAAACGAAACAGCAGTTGACGAGGTCACAAATGATATTCAAGGTGCTTATGATCAATGGGAACATTACCTTCTTGGGGACGATGATCTGTTTGATCCAAATGCTACGAATGAAAATGATCTTGGAATGCTTGACTTGATGGTTAGAGAACTCGGTGGTCTTGATACAGGAAGTAGTACCTGTCCAGATTTATCCGATCCAGATATAAGAGATAAGGTGATTATGCCATATGATCTTGATCAGCCAACAACCAACGTAAAATATGAGGGAGTTATCGCAAAAACTGCTTTCCAAATCCAGGTTGATTCAGATAGCGATGGAACACCAGATACTTATAAAGTTATTCTCTCTGCTGTTGGATACAGTTTTAACAAATCTGTTCCAAAGGATATTTACGATAGTCAGATAAAAGACAAGATAGGACTCGTTTGCCCGAGACCAAAGGATGGAGAGTACAATACTGATAAGGGTTATTCACAGAACTACTATATTAATATTGTAGATATAGATGCAACAAATAGTCAGTTAATTCTAAACAATATAAATTATAAACTCTCTCTAACAAAGAGAGCTATAAGAAGTGAGTTTGTTATTCCTTTCGCATCAGATACTGATGAGGATATTCAGACACTTGTTAATGAGATAACTACTACAACAGAAGAAGTCCATGTTAGTTTCTCAGATTACGTCGTTGCCACCGATGATACCGTTAACTTTGGATATGATGAAGAAGTTCATGGACCAATGAGGTCTAATGGAAGCATAAATTTCTCTGGAACAATCTGGGATGAGATAAAGGCACATGGGGATGTGAGAGATTATATAGGGTTTGGTCCTTATGCCTATCAACATACAGGAAGATTTAGATTTACTGATGAGAATGGAGTTGAACATGAAATTATAGCTTTTAACTCC
>QMLZ01000446.1 GCA_003646995.1 Deltaproteobacteria bacterium
GAAACTACAAAACTCCCAATAGTAAAAGAACCTCCGATAATTACAACAACAACCAAAGCTACCAAAGAAATTACTTTTATTTTTTCTTTATTTTTTATTTTTTCTAGACAATCTTCACAATAGTCAAGTCCTTTGTAACGAATTATATGCTCGTTGCAAAAAGGTTTTCCGCATTTATTACAGGTATAATAAGCGATTCTGTTGCATTTTGACTTTGAACATTTTTCAATTGACTCTCTTGTTTCTTTCACTTCTGAGGGTGGAGGTGGCGCAGGTGGCTCAAATAGTAGTAATCTCCCGCAATTTATACAAAATTTTGCATCTTCATCATTTTCTGTTCCACACTTGGGGCAAATTATTTTTGACATTACATCACTATAGGGTATACTTCAACTCTCCTATTGCACGAATTATATTTAAATGTTGCGGTTACTTATATGTTATAAACCTTATTGTCAAATTACTGGATCTCCATTGTTCAAGTCAACGATTATTGGCTCGTCTGGAAGTTCTTTTAATGTTTTGAATATTTCCACAGCAGCTTCGATACTCTCTCTGATCCTGCAAGCAAAATATATAATTGGTGAAGCTATGGGCAATGTTTTGTTATACCACCAATCTCTCCCCTCAATATCCGTTCTCAGTACATCAATCTTCTTCCCGATATACTTCTCAACATTTAACTCTCTGCAGACATTAATATAACAATCATCAAATCCCAAGAAAGTCATTCCTTCGTGCTCCTTAAGATCTCTGAGAGTACCGACGTACTCTTCCCACTCTTTCAATGTAACTATTTTTTTCATGAAGGGGATAGATAGTTTATATTAAAAAGATTTTCATAATTTATCAAAAAAGGGGCATCCTAAAAATACCCTTCACATAGACAAAATTCAGTCATATCAGAAAACGGACGCTTTTTGATAATGCATCATTTTTTTACTTTATAAAAAATCGAATATATATTCTAGAATTCTAGCTAAAATTAAAGCAACAAAGGCACCAAGAACCCAATTATTCCATTTTTTATAATTTCGTATTCTATTTGAATCAAAATATGTATAAGTGTGTGTTATTCTTCCGAAAATAGATGATACCAGTAATATTGTAAAGATTTGAATCAGAAAAAATAAAATATGGAGCTTTTTGATTAACTACCATTTTCTACTTAATGTGAATACCTGTGCTGGTATTCACAGCTGATATGTGTCCCTCCTCTAGCTTTCCCCTCCTTTCTACCCTTTTCATATCTCTTTTCCCACTATTTTCCTTCTTTTTTATATAGCTACCGCTATCCCTTGTTTTTGTAGCGTCAGAAGCTAATACAGATTAAAACTAAGGCACAACAGATGGATGTAGGTCTACGACCTACATCTGCCTGTAACGACCATTTTCACATGTACACGATCAACAGTTGTTACAAAGACATGTCCACAGTTAAAGACGTTTTTTATCACCACAGATCGACGTAGGTCTATGACCTACGTCCAGTTGTTTTGCCGTTCGCCAGGAGCACGTTTTCTTTTAATACGCTCATTACGGAGTTTGTTCTTTATATCGAGGGGATGAGCTCTCACAGCTTTCTGCATTGTAGCATCGTATCCTCTGGGATTTGTTCCGAAGTAACCCTTGTCACGGTAGGCTACTTCTCCTCTACAGGAAAGATCTACCTGGCTATCGTGGACAGAAGCTGTGGTAGTCTCGATAGCCCGTATTAAGCCGTAGTTGCGATCTACTTTGGAGTGAAGCTTGTATCCGAAGTACGATTTATTATTCTTCTTTGTCCATGTCCCATCCTTGCTTCTTCTTGTCTTTGCGTCCTTTCCTCGTGGTTTATTAGATGTATGACCGGGATCCGTAGTGATGAAGGTAGCGTCCTGGATCACACCTTTCTTCACAGTGAGTCCTTTGGCATTCAATTGGCGCTGTAATTCCTTCCATATATCTTTATCTTTCCCTGTTTCTGATAATCGTTCCCTGAAATACCAGACTGTAGAGTAATCTGGTATTGTTTTAGGAAATCCAAGAAATTTCAGAAAGGAAATACGATCTGAGGCTCGTTTTTCCAGTTCTTGATCTGTTAGACCGTACCAGGATTGAAGGATAAGGAGCTTTATCATCACCACTTCGTCGATGTTCGGTCTTCCTCCTTTCTCACTTTTGTTATCGTATAGTCCGTTAACAATGGGGCGAAAGGCTTCCCAGTCAATCAGAGAATCTATCTCTGATAGTTTATCTCCAAGCTTCTTTACACGTTCATAACGTTTTTATAATGCGATATCAAGTAAGGATTTCATAAGAAAAGTGTCTCACAGATCTATATAAATTTAACCCGTGAGTTTTTCAAAATTCTCATAAGTTATTTCCCAATCTATCTACCAGATGACTCCCAATGAATCCTGCTCCTCCTGTCACTAATACTTTCATAACTTCGCAACATCATCGATATTCACAATTTTAACAACTAATTCCGCTCTTTTGGACATTTCTTCGTCCAAACTAACCAAAGGTGCATTGAACTCCTTTGAAATTTGAATAACAATTGCATCCATTCCTCTAACACCTGTTTCTTTTGCTATCTCTGCCGCACTATTTGCTCTACTTGAGATTAAATCTAAAAATTTTATCGTGTCTATGTTTTCTAAATCATTTTTAACCCTTTCAGCCAGAGATTCAGATTTTGTTCTCCGTTTTATTGCGGCAACTACTTCCACTAGAACTGTATAGGGTTCTAATGCCGCAAATTCTCCATTTTTTACTCTTTCTAGCAATTTTTTACATGCCTCGTATTTTTCTTCTTGCTCTCTTAAAGCTGCAACGATGACAGAACTATCAAGAGTTATATATTTCACCATTTTTTCTCCCTTTGGGCCCTGATCTCATCTACGGTAGAAATACCTTTCCATTGCCGTGAAATCACTTTAGATGCCATCATCAAATCATGCCACGCCTTCTCAGCCTTCTCTTTATCCCTATCTTCTAATCCGATAACA
>QMLZ01000447.1 GCA_003646995.1 Deltaproteobacteria bacterium
ACCGGAGTTGTGCCTAGCGAGGGGGGCTATACTTTCTCTGTAGGTCCTTTCTATACCGATCAGGTGAAGATCTGGCCTAAATGGATTGCGGATAACTGGAAGGATACCACAAGGCGACCTAAGATAAGCCATGTTTTTTTGGATGCTTCAGCTGGATGGAGCACTAACAAGGCACTCAAAATGGCGTGTAAGAAATATAATTGTGTCATGGGCCCAGAGTTACCAATATCAGTTACATCCTCAGATTATACCAGTGAGATCATGATACTAAAGAAAGCTAAAGTGGACGCTCTTTACAGCTTACAGATCTCGGCGACCGCGATTGCCTTCATGAAAGATGCAGACAGGTTTGGATTAGATGTTCCGCACTGCATGGAAACGGGGCTTTTTATGCGGCCTGTTATAGAAGCGTTAGGTAAAGTCGCAGAAAAAGGCAACGTTTACACCACCTCGTGGTACTATACATGGTGGGAGGTAGATAAACCTGGCATTAAGTTGGCTCACGAGTTGAACAAAAAGTGGCACCCTGAGGTCCCGTGGCAAAGCGGAATTTACTGGCTGGGCTGGGCGCAGGCGAGTATAGCAGCCGAGGCAATAGGGCGAGCCATAGATGCGGTTGGTTATGAGAATCTAAGCGGTGAGGCGATTAGGGATCACGGCTTCCATAATATAAAGAATTTTGATAACGGCATAATGCCCCCTGTGATTTATGGCCCTAATAAACATTGGGGGTCCGACCAGACTAGAGTCTTGAAGTGGACTAAAGATGGTGAGGTTGCTGTTAGTGAATGGTTTAAGATACCACCCAGAAGTCCCGAGGAGAATACTATAAAGTTCTGGGGGATGAAGTAGCTGTTTGTGTCAGGAGGTACCCTTCAGGGGGCCTCCCAAGGGGAAGAAGAATGTTACAGGTAAACAATATTGAAGTTATATACGTTAGTGTCATCTTGGTATTAAAAGGAGTCTCACTGGAGGTTGGTGATGGCAAAATTGTTGCCCTTTTGGGGGCTAATGGCGGTGGCAAGACGACAACACTTAAAGCAATATCAGGGCTGTTGGTGACTGAAGAAGGAGCGGTTACCGATGGCAGCATTGAGTTCGATGGCCACAGATTAGACAAAATGATTCCAGAGGATATAGTAAGAATCGGTGTTAGCCAGGTTATGGAAGGGCGAAGGATATTTGAGCACTTGACCGTGGATGAGAACCTTTATATGGGAGCCTACAATCGAAAGGATACATCTGAAATAAAGAAGGATCTCGATATGGTGTTCACTTATTTCCCCAAGCTGAGAGACCTGAGTCATCGAACAAGTGGCTACCTTTCTGGAGGCGAGCAGCAAATGCTGGTGATGGGACGCGCTCTTATGTCAAAACCTAAACTTATGCTCTTGGATGAACCATCCATGGGACTGGCGCCAATAATGGTAGAGGAGATTTTTGAGATACTGAAGGCAATTAACGAGCAGCAGAAAGTATCTGGCCTGCTCGTTGAACAGAATGCCAGAGCCGCTCTACAGATTGCAGAATATGCTTACATAATGGAAAACGGCAAAGTGGTTATGGATGGGCCCTCCGCTAAACTGAAAGATAACAGAGATGTTCAGGAATTCTATCTTGGACTTGGCTCTATAGGACAAGGCAAGAGCTATCGTGACGTAAAACATTGGAAAAGAAGAAGGCGTTGGCTTGTTTGAGACCCTATTAAGCAATCTGGTTTGACTACACTAACAAGAAGGTTCTTGGCATATCAACCCCAGATTATACGCTTGGGTATCGATCGCCTTGCGAACGATATTGTGAATTGTAGTCGGAAAGCAAAAGAAGGTAAAATAAATGAGGACACCGACTTAACAAAATGTAAAGTCGGTGTATTTATGCCATGTAGGGCCAAGCAAATATTGTACAATGATTCTGGGCGAGTTGGGAACCAATGTAACGAAATATATATTGAGCCGTTGATTTCAGCGAAACTGCTCATGACGCCCTTGCAAAATCCACTCGGCAATTTTTGCCCTCTTCAAAGTGTCATTCTTGAAAGGCCACAAAAACGTTTAAAATCAATCAGTCAACAATTAACCAGCAACCATTTGGAAAACGGATACTGCCCGATTTTGCGCTGACGTTCTTGGTTGCTGAAAAAAGTGTCAAGGCATTATTTGAAAGTCATCTTCCCATCTGATTACCGGAGAAATCTATAAAAACTATAAATAACAACTAGAGCAGAAGATGCTTGTTTATTACATCTATCGTTTGTTGGGTCTGATCGCGCCCCTCGTGCCGCCAAGCTTGGGTTACCCCTTGGCAATCACATTGGGTGCCCTTTTTTACCATCTGAAAAAAGGCACCAGAGCTAACATCTATAATAATGTAACCCATATTCTGGGAAATAGAAGCCGAAACACTAGTAGCTATCAAGCAGCGAATGATGGGGATGATATTAAAGCCATAGTGCGAGGTGTATTTCGCAGCATGGGCAAGAATTACTATGACCTCTTTCGCTTGCCTACTCTAAGCCAGGCCGAGATCGCCCGTTTGATAAAAGTGGAAGGCTGGGAGCACATTGATAAGGCTTTGTCCAAGGGCAAGGGTTTGATCCTTGTTCAGGCCCACATTGGCAATATAAATATTTTGGCTCAGGTGCCGGCCCTAAGGAATATCACAGTCGTCTTCCCCGTTGAGCGGGTTAAGCCGGAGGTATTGTTTCAGTACATTTGCAGTCTGCGAGCCAACAAGAACCTTCGGTTGATTCCTGTTGATGGGGCACTTTTTGAGCTCTTTCGAGCCCTGCGACGAAATGAGTTAGTGGGTCTGGCTGCTGACAGGGACATCACCGAGAGTGGCATTGTGGTAGACTTCTTCGGCGCACCTGCCCGCCTACCCGATGGGTATGCACAGCTTGCCTTGCGCACCGGAGCGCCCATCATCGTGGGTTTCAGCCGGCGGCTGCCCGACAATACGTCTATTATCCACCTTGATCCCCCCTTGAAG
>QMLZ01000448.1 GCA_003646995.1 Deltaproteobacteria bacterium
AGAATCAACTGGACGATATATTGAAAGGTATGTCTGAAGCTCTTGGCCGTAAGATTTCCGCAGAAAAAATTTCAGAGGTGATCAGGGCTTCAAATGAAGCAAGGAACTGGCTGTCAAGAATAAACACCTTAAGGAAAGCGATACCTGCACCGTTTCCAGGGAGTGAAGGACTTAGCTATCTAGCTGGGATGGGCTTTGTATCTCCCGGCTCAGAGTGGGCCGTGAGATTTTTTTCATCACTCGCATGCGACATCCAGACAAGGGTAAAGGCGGGAAAAGGATATCTCCCAAATGAAAAGAGACGGGTGATATGGTTGCACCACATTCGGCCATATTACGAAAATAACATCTTTGAGATTCTTTCAGGTCTCGGCATAGCTGTGTGTTTTGAAGAGGCGAATTATTTGTACTGGCCGCCCTTGGACCCCTCGAGACCCATTGAATCCCTTGCAGAAAAGGTTCTTTCCAATGTTTGGAGGGGGCCCCTCCAAAGAAGAGTGGCTGCTGTTCGGTCTATGGTAAAAGATTACCAAGCCGATGGGGTGATCCATTTTTCACATTGGGGTTGCAGACAGAGCTGTGGAGGCGCCGGGATAATTGGCGATGTGTTGAAAGACGATAGCATTCCCTATATGATTCTTTATGGAGACGGAGCGGACCCGGACAATTATTTTCCGGGGCAGACGAGGACAAGGTTGCAGGCTTTTGCGGAATTACTTAGCAAATGAGTGACAGAGGACTATATGCGGGAATTGATATAGGCTCACTTTCCTCGGAGGCGGTACTGCTCTCACAGGACGGACCTGAAGCTTACTCAATCAGGAAGACAGGAGCCGACCCGGTGCGCGCTGCGAGGACATGCCTGGGCGAGGCGCTCGGGAAAGTTGGAGCCGAAATGGCAGATTTGGCGGGTATTGTGGCTACTGGATACGGTAGACTGAGGATCTCTTTTGCGGATAAAGAGGTAACAGAGATTACTTGCCATGCAAAGGGTGCACACTTTCTTTTCCCAGGCACCAGGACTGTGGTGGATATAGGTGGCCAGGACAGCAAGGTTATCACCTTGGACGAGGAAGGCAATGTCACAGATTTCGTTATGAATGACCGGTGTGCTGCTGGTACGGGAAGGTTTCTCGAGGTCATGGCTGGGGTTTTCGAAACAGACCTTGAAAATCTGGGCAGACTGTCGCTGCAAGCCAAAAAAGGAGTATCCATAAGCAGTATGTGCACGGTTTTTGCCGAATCCGAGGTGATTTCCCTCATTGCGGACGGGCATAGGAGAGAGGCTATTATCAGGGGTGTCCACGAGTCCATTTCCAAACGTATATTCAGGATGACCAAGCGCCTGAGGGTGCGTGAGGAGATCACCTTTACAGGGGGGGTGGCCAAGAACCGGGGAATGGTCAAGGCACTGGAGGAATTGTTTCGAACCCGGCTTAACATCCCCCAGGAGCCTCAAATAGTTGGTGCCCTAGGCGCGGCCCTTGTGGCAAGGGATGGTTAGCTAATTGTGCATTGCATTTCGCACGGTGGCCGTGCAAGCAGACCTTGGCTTCAGCATCCTTATCACAACTGTTTCATCAGTTGGTTGGCTGCTGTCAAAAGGGGGTCCCATACAGGGCTGAACGGCGGAGCATAGGCTAGGTCGCACTGGCTGAACTTATCCACGGTCATCTGGGCATGCAGGGCCACGGCGGGGGCGTTTATGCGGTGGGCAACACCTTCTTCTCCCACCATCTGAACACCTAGGAGCCTTCCCGACTTTTTGTCGCCCACCATATTGACAAGTATCGATTTGGAGCCTGGGTGAGCATGGGCCCTGCTTCTGCTCTTGATAACTATTTCGGCAGGCTCGAAGCCTGCTTCCTCTGCCTGCCTAGAATTAAGGCCGGTTCTCGCGACCTGGAGTTCAAAGACCTTGAAAACAGCTGTTCCAGCGATCCCTTCCACTTCCACATGTTTGCCGAGCACATTATCTGCCACTGCCCAACCGGCCCTGTTCGCCCTAAGGGCAAGCGGCACCCAAGTGCGCTTTCCCGTCACAATGTGGAAGGCGTCGGCACAGTCACCGGCTGAATAGATCTCAGGATCAGATGTCCTGAGGTGACGATCAACTGCAATAGCCTTTGATGGACCGAGTTGCAAGCCTGCTTCCTCAGCCAATTCACTGTTTGGCTTTACCCCTATCGCAATCAAGACCATTTGGCCCTCAAGGTCCATGTCTTCACATATAACTTTGAGGATTCCATTATGTCGCTCTATTGCCTTGATTTCATGCCCCGCATGCAACTGAATCCCATGGGCTTCGACTACATCCTTTACCATTGAGGCAAGTTCCGGGTGCATCCACGGCAGAAACACTGGCCTGGGCTTTACCATGGCCACCTCAATACCTCTCTCACGAAGCGCCTCGCACATTTCAAGCGCAATATAGCCCATACCTATAATCACTGCCTTTGTTACATTGTTCTCTTTCATAAAGGCCTTGATACGCCGGCCGTCCTCGAGCAGCTTCAGATACATCACACCGGGAAGGTCAACTCCATCAATAGGTGGCTTGACAGGGGATGCTCCAGTTGCAATGAGAAGTTTATCATAGTCGATGGTGAAAGCTTTCCCCTCGATAGTGGTTCCGGTGACAGTTTTATCTTGACGGTTTATTCTTTCAACCCTATGACCGGTGCGAAGATCGATATTTTGTTTTTCCCTGAATACATGTGCCGGTCTCACTACCAAGTCATCCATTGGTCGAGAAGGGTCAGCGAGGTTATAGGGCATGCCACATGCGCTGTAAGAGACGTCTTGTGTCTGCTCGAAAACTATAACATCAAGCTCAGGTGCTCTCCTCTTGGCCCTGCTCGCTGCACTCATCCCCGCTGCATCGCCACCAATTATGACAAATTTCATCTTGACTCCCTCCGTGTTTTGTTTAAATGTCCTTTATACACTTAATGGCAGTCATTAACAACCACTATGCTTAAT
>QMLZ01000449.1 GCA_003646995.1 Deltaproteobacteria bacterium
GCATTCTTGTCTTAGGGATAGCCATCTTGCAGCTGAAGAGCTTGTAAGACGGGGGCTATTTACCTTAATGTCGCGAAAATTGGCTAGGAAGAAAAGGAGGTGAGACTGGGATATTAAGGGGAATCATATTTTCTTTTTAATATGCCAGAAAAAAGATGTTGAAGAAATTTTCACTGGTGTTGTTGGCTGTTGTCGTCTTTTCCTCTTTAAGCTGGGCGCAGCAGAGCGAGGTAGAGACACAGGAGCTGGTAGAATGCCCTACTGCCGGCCTTCTACCCCGGGGGAGTTTTGCTCTGGACCTGAGGGTGTTCTCCGAAGGGGGGATTCTGGCCGGGGTTGATGTAGGGCTGACCGACAGTTTTCTGGTAGGACTTTGCTTCGGCGGCACCCAGATCATCGGTGATTCACCCGTAGTCTGGAACCCAACGGTTGGCGTGGCAGTGAAAATCCGCCTGCTTGATGAAGGAAGGATTTATCCTGCTGTGGCAGTGGGTTTCGACTCCCAGGGATTTGGCAAGTATCATAAGGAGCTGAAAAGATATTCTACCAAGTCAAAGGGGTTCTACTTAGCCCTCAGTAAAGGGTACTCTTTTCTGGGACCATTCGGTCTTCACGCTGGGGTCAATTACAGCTTGGAAAAAGGAGACGAGGATAAGGACATCTCCGGGTACTTTGGTCTGGACAAGCATTTAGGAACAGACTTGGTGGTAGTTGCCGAGTACGACTTAGCTCGGAACGACAATGGACTGAAGGCCTTAGGTTCAGGAGGTGGCTACCTAAACGCTGGCCTGCGCTGGACGTTCGCCAGTCGTTTGAACCTGGAGCTGGATATAAAAGACTTGCTCAGAAATGCTAAGGGCAGCTCTAAGCCCAATCGAGAGCTGAGAGTGAGCTATTTGGAATATTTCTGAAAAGATTAATGCAGCTCATTCGTCATCGGTCATTGTTCAATAACCACCCGGGGCGCAATGACCACTGCCTCAATTAGCCTTTGTCATAAACCTGCAGTTCTTGCTGGTGTTGGTTTTACAGGAATCTTATGCAACTATTCTTCTATTGGGGCGTTTTATAGATGGGAGAAAAAGACTTTGAGCTTGTGGGAGGTGGTTTTCTATGTTTGAAGGAAACAAGAGGGCACTGCTTACGGTGCTGCTCAGCTTGGGGCTGCTTCTCCTTGCCGGTTGTTACACCCAGGTGAAGCTTTTCACCCGTGTGTCGGAAGAGCCACCGGAGGCCCAGGAACAGGAAGAGAGAGTCGCCCCAGAGTACCACTATTACTACTACTATCACTATGGCCCGGGTTGGGACGAGCCTTGCTGGTTCAGATCGCGCTTTTACTGGCCTTCTTACTTACGCTGGCGCTCTTATTGGGACTATTGGAACTGGTGTGAGACATATTACTGGTATGAACCCTGTTGGGATGATCTATACTGGGTTAGGGTCTACCACCCCTGGTATAGCCCCTCCTATTACGGCTGGGGCTATTATGATTATCCGGGTTATTGTTATTGGGATCCCTGGCGGGGACAGAGGTACTACCGGGAGGAGAAGACAAAAACGGTGAAGAAACCTGGGCCCGGAAAGAGAGGTAAACCAGGAGGAGTTATCCCTTCCTTTTTTCCAAGCCAGCGCAAGAGTGTTATCTCAAGTGAAAAGCCGTTACTTGTGAGAGAAGAACCTCAAAAGGTTGCTCGACAAAAAGCAATTTCGCCGAAAAAGGAAGGGAGCTCTGAAAAGGTGAAGAAGCCAGGGCTCAAGAAAGAAAACAATGAAGAGGAGAACAAGGTCCCAAGAAAGAAAAAGCCAGGTCTCGATAAGAGAGGAAGAAAGAGATGAAGAGATCGACTGCTGTTACGATTGGAACCGTCCTTGTGTGGATCCTCAGCCAAAGCCAAGCTGCCTGTGGTGAAACAACGAGGTACCCTGGAATTTTGGACTACAGAGATCCAGAGATTCCGCCCCTTGAAGAGCCCATAGTTGACAATTTTGCTGGAGTCGGAGCCAGGGCAATGGGGATGGGAGGAGCCTACGCGCCCGTGGCGAATGATTTTTCAGCCGTCTATTGGAACCCGGCTGGACTTGCCCAGGTTAGAAAAGTCGGAATATATGGAGGATTAATACCATATTGCAAAAGGGAGACAGCTTCTATCTTCAATAAAGAGACTGCTGCGACAGGGGAGCTCACCAAAACCTGGCTTGGGTCCATCGGCATAGCAATTCCCATCCCCACTTATCAGGGCAGTCTTGTATTTGCTCTCGGGTTCAACCGTATTAAAGACTTTTGCCTAAATTACAATGTCACAGGCTACAATCCTACCCTGGAGTTTCAACAAGAAGAAAAAGTTGCAGTCGAGGGGGGAATAGGGGCGTGGAGCTTAGCTGGAGCAATTGATGTTTCTGCTTCGGTTTCCGTGGGCGCTGCGCTTAATATCTGGGATGGAGAGAATGATTTCTCCAGGCAGTTGATCTTGCGCGACAGCAAACGGGTTCACGGGGATTCGACGTTTTCCGGACGCTTCAGCTACTCAGATGTATATGGGGGGACAAATTTGAAGCTGGCCACTTTGATCCGCGGCGTGAGGGGGTTTAAGTTTGGAATTACTGTTGCCTCGCCAGTGACGTACGAAGTGGAAAAAACGTGGAGGGATGAATATACAGATTATGTAGGTGATGTCGCTGATACTACCTGGTCAGAAGAAGAGTACCTCTACACATATAAGGTGCAGTCGCCCTGGTCGTTTGCTTTTGGAGGCTCATGGACTTGCTCGAATTTAGTATTAGCTTTTGGTGCTCATTATACGGACTGGAAACAAGCACAATACAAGGTGACACCCACAGCCTACGTCAGTAAGGAAGATTTCCGGCTGAAGTACAAGGATGTCTGGCGGCTGCACTTCGGAGGCGAGGTCTCCGTGCCTGATACAGGAATAAGACTGCGGGCGGGGTTCTACACCGACCCAGTTGCTTATCTTGGCCCC
>QMLZ01000450.1 GCA_003646995.1 Deltaproteobacteria bacterium
CCTTCTCCTGTCCGGCCTAACTATGCTTTGCAAAATGATTTTCGATATAGACAGGTCTGGCAAATGTACAAACGTCTTCTCAAACAAGAGGATGAGGAAGACCAGATATGGGACTGGCAATCTCGAACCTGGGCTGATATAGTCAGGCTTCTTGTTAGCGCTACTCTTGTTGGCCTTGCTCGTTCTCCGCAGGAGGGAAGGCCTGGCAAAATGATAGTGGAAGAGCCTTTGAGATCAGACATGCAGTTGTTACAAGAACAGCACCTGGGTTGCCGGATGCAGCCCGGATCTGAGCCTGGACCGTTTTTGATAAGACATCGCTCGGGGAATTCTATGATAGCCGCTGTGCTTGAGATTGTTCATGCTGATTTGGCTCATGAACATATAGCTACTCAACATCTGGGAAGGATGGGTGGACATCTTTATCTCGTTATGACCCCTTTGAATGGTGATAGAAAAAAGGTGATAGTCGTTTGGGCTATTCACACAGCAGCATCAGAAATTCATCCCTCGTGGCAGGAGATCGCAAGTTCAGCAGAGCGAGCTCTTAAACAACATGCTTTACGCCTGAGGGAGAGAATTATAGATTTTCCTGAGCTTCACGGTTTCGTGGTGGCGAGTGATCTCGAGGAAAAAGAGGTGAACCTTTATGATGGCCCATATGGTCTGCTCTGGCTTGTACAGGTGCCAGCAGATCAACGTTATTGGAAAGAGGCCGTAGAAGGACTGGCGCTTGTAATAGACGATATTTTGGAGCATACCCTTACCCTATGAAACGGATATTTGGTTGCTCAGCATTTGGCCTTAGAGACTGTGTCTGGCAGTCCGAGGATGGCTGCACAGGAAAGGATTTTTGTCCTGCTGATGTGGTACTTCCTCAGACCCATTTTGGAAAGCCAATAACAGGCAGCGAGGCTAAAGAGGAAAGGACCCATACTGGCCTTTATTGGCCACCAGAAGCGCGTGTGCGGGCTGGGGATTTTCTCAGGCGGGTTCCAATCCCATATTTATGGCGAGCCTTAGTTGAAGCTGGAGATCGGATGGTACGCTGGAAAGCCGGGAACGGGGTATCCTTTCCGCTTCCATATCTTATCAGTTGCCACATAAAAGATGTTCTCGAAGAACAAAAAAGCAACTTTTCAAAAGGCCAGGATTCCCTTGTGGTGGCTATTCCCGATAACCTGGATGAATATGGTCAGGAATTGCTTATTAAAGAACTTTATGAACAATTATCCCTTGCCAAAAGGGAGGAGCAGGAGCAAGAACAGGTTATATTAATTTGGAGACCTATAGCAGCAGCCCTGGCCTGGCTTGATAAGGTGGAAGGGGATTTTTTTTCATCACGGATGAGACCAAATGACCACATCCACGTTATCTACCTTGGTCCAGATGCATTTGAGTTTACCACATTCAAGCTAAGAAAAAGGGAAGACAAAAAAGGACTCCAATATATTGTGCCTGTCCGTGAACGCCCGACTTCATTGCCGAGCCTATCTGGAATGGATTGGGTTGGTCGGCTTATTGAACAGGTGTTTGGGTCGCCTGATGAGGGGGCCTTCTGGCAAGCTTTTACCAGATTCCCGGAGTTTTGGGCGGCCATTGCGGGTCTGCCTTGGGATAGAAGAGAACTTCATTATGCTTGGAGCACTGGAAATGGATGGGCCTTTTGGGATCCTCCCTCTGATTTACACAAAAGGGCGTTGTTTGTGCCCACCGGCCCTTGCTTTACCCTAAGGGAAATCTGCCAAAATTCATCTCCTCTCCCTCTACAAAGGAATTCAAATCTTGAGGAAAGTGTTAACCAAACCCTGAACAAGGAAGTAAGCAAGCTCGCTAAGAAGCACCCAGGAGGTCGTCTCTATGGTATGATCCTTTGTGGACCCCTTATGCCCAATGATATCCCACCATGGTTAGAGCCTGAACTTGAAACACTTATCGCGCGTGGATTAAGAATAGACGGCTCATTAAATGAACCAGAACTCGGTCGTTTATGGATCTCACCCCATAGTGAAGAGGCAGTAGCCGAAGGCTCTGCTATCTACGGGAAAAGGCTGATTAAAGGGATCCCAACCTATCTTGATACCATGCCCCAGATATCCCTTCTGGCTCAGTATTTAGGTGGTTACAAATGGATTCCCCTTCTGGATGCCGAGGAGGTTTTAGGGGGAGAGACCTATGAAAGGAGAATAGAACAAAAATTTCAAATTAACCAAGGTCAGCTCAAGCTGGATGTATATCTGAGCAAAGGCTCCCCAGAAATGCTCGACTCGATTTGCGAAGACTCTGATAATCCTAAACTTATTGCAGATGGCAAGCTTTCTCCGTGTTATGCCAGACTTATAAGAGAGGTCGTTAGGATGTGTGGGTCCATGGAAGAAGTGCAGAAATTGCCCTTTTTCCGATCGGATACCCCCTACTCCCGGTATGGATTAGCCTTTGCCGAGGCACTATACAAAACAGGCGAGGAAGAGCATGAGGATGAAGGTCAATCCAAATCTCTAAATCAACCGTTCAGAAAAGCGGTCTTCAATTTTCCATCTTCACCCAACAGAAATATGCCTCTCGATGTTGTAGTCCGTATGCGACCTGCAAGCGGCTTGGCGCAGGTTGAGATTATACCCGAAGATGCTGACTTTTTAAGGGGAAGAAAAGTGTTTTTAGACTACACCACTATGAAAGCTACGTCTAAATTACCCCGGTTGCGTCGGGGCTGGCCTCTTATCAGAGAAATTTTAGTTGATCCAAGAGATACAGTTTTAAAGAAATGGAGCAGCCTAATTGATCGTTTTGAAAAAGCTCGAGTTGACGATCCTGACTACGATGGGATCGTCGATCAAGTATACGAGATGCTCAAACGAAAAACGCTCGTAACGATAGCTGGAAAGGATATTTATACCCAGGTGCTAAACCAAGATGGGCAACCATGTACAGATTACGGAAGAAAATGTATTCAACGCCTTTCTTCAAAATTTGAACA
>QMLZ01000451.1 GCA_003646995.1 Deltaproteobacteria bacterium
AACGCCTTGTGTACTCCTCGTCTGCTTCGGTTTATGGTGATGCGGTAACGGAACCGATGACCGAAGACCACCCTTACAATAATTGGACATTTTATGGTGCCACAAAAATAGCTGGTGAGCACATGTTTAAAGCCTTTCACAAAAGATACGGCCTCCGGGGAGTATGCCTACGTTACATGAATGTTTACGGACCCCGCCAGGACTACAAGGGTACATATATTGCGGTTATGATGAAGGTTTTGGACAACATTGACAGGGGGATACCTCCTGTAGTCTACGGGGACGGCAGTCAGTCGTATGATTTCATATATGTGCGAGACGCCGCAAGGGCCAATGTCTGTGCTCTCAAGAGCAATGTCCCTTTTGGATTCTATAACGTTGGAAGAGGAATAAAAACTTCAATAAAGGAGCTGACAGAGCTCCTGTTAAAGATAACAGACTCGGATTTGAAGATTGAATATAAGCCGGAAGGGCAGACATTCGTTACCAACAGAGTGGGTGACCCTACCGCTGCTCAAAGGGAGTTAGGCTTCCAGTGGAGTGTGGATCTTGAAGAAGGATTGAGAAAGTTGGTCAATTGGCGCAAAAGGCATAAAGCGAGGAGTGAAAAAAGCTCGTAAATAAGATCCGGAGGTGAGTTACTAACGATGGCTGAACGAAAAAAGATCCCCCTTATCAGACCTCACATCAGTGAGCGGGTTAAAAAACGAGTATTGAGGGTACTTGAAAGCGGCTTTTTGACAGAAGGCGAGGTAACGAAACAGTTCGAAGAAAAGGTCAGAGATTACGTGGGAGCGACCTATGCAATAGCAGTCAATTCCTGTACCACAGGTCTGGAGCTTGCTCTCAGGGCCCTGAAAATAGGACCCGGAGACGAAGTTGTTGTCCCTGACTTTACGTATCCTGCTACAGCTAGTGTAGTCTCTGTTGTAGGCGCCACGCCTGTACTGGTAGACATATCCCGGGAAACCATGCTTATTAACTACGACAGACTCGAGGAGGCCATTACTGGGCGAACAAAAGCTGTCATCCCGGTCTCGTTGTTTGGCAATCCTCTCGACTACGATCGCCTCAACAACATAAAGAAAAGATATGAGTTGTACATCATTGAGGATGCAGCATGCGCGCTGGGAGCGTCCTACAAAAACAAGATGGTGGGGACTCTTGCGGACATAACAGTGTTTAGTTTTCATCCCCGAAAGTTCATAACAACAGGGGAAGGAGGGATGATCACCACTGACAACAAGAAGTGGGCACAATGGATTCGTTCATACAAGCACTTCGGAATCGGAGATTACAAGGCGCCCAGGGCTGAAACAATGTTCGAAATTATTGGAACGAACTATAAGATGAGCGATGTACAGGCCGCCATAGGTCTGGAACAAATGAAAATAATTGACACAATGTTGGCACGTAGGCGCAAGCTTGCCGAGAGATACTTTTCCTTGTTATCTGACTTGGACGGTGTGGCCATGCCTCGCACAACTGACAAAGGTATGCATTCATACCAATCATTCTGCGTTTATGTTAAAAGTCGGGATACGGTGATGAAAAGGATGAGAAAGGCGGGCATCGAGGTGCAGATCGGAACTTACGCCTTACATACGCAACCGGCATTTGCTCAGTTCGCCGATACCAGCAAGCATGGTCCCTTCACTGGAAGCACGTTTTCCTTCAGTAGTTGCCTCACGCTTCCATTGTATCATCAGCTAAAAAAGGAAGATCAACTACGTGTAGTAAAAACTTTAGAGAAATCTCTCACCGCTTTGTAAATCTTTGGGGTACAACCTGATAAAAACGACCGATATGGTAAAGCGATTTATCTTCAAATACTGGGTTTTATTTTTTATAGGATGCTTGATCCTTTTCATGGCCATCACCAAGGTTTCTATCAAAGAACTTTGGAACTCCCTGAATAGGCTCGCCCTGTGGCAGCTTGCCATCTTGGTCGGCCTCTTCTTTCTTCTTTCCGGACTCAATGTTGGTTTGAGAAAATACCTTTTACTTTCCCTTGGCCAGAATCCTCGCCTGAAAAACCTGTGGCTAATTCACTTCACGAGCATGGCCGCCCACTATTCCACACCGGTCAAACTTGGCTTCCCTGTAACAGTACTGCTGTTAAAAAAACTTGAAAACATCGAATACGCCGTTGGAACAGCCGCCGTACTTGTAGAACTCGTTGTCAGCACCGGGGTCTGTGGGCTCATCGGGGTCCTCGGCACATTCTACTATTTTTCTGAAAGGCGGTTTGTTCCCCTTTTAATTGGATTTACCTTAGCTTGTATTTGCGGAACGTTCATTTTGGGAAGAATCAGTCGCTCAAACCCTGGAGGACGGATCGGTAAATCACTCACCGCCCTCAGAGAGGGGCTCAATTCGCTTTCTTTGGGGAGGCTGGTTGGGTATTTCTTCATGCGCACCGTGTTACAACTCGGTGCACCGCTGAACTTGTTTTTGTTATGTATATTTTTCTCGTCGGAAATTTCTTACCTCCAGGCTGTGGTGACAAGCTCTGCTGCCTTTTTCGTTGGTGCAGTGTCCATGGTACCGATGGGACTGGGAGTAAGAGAGGGGTCGGTGTTATTCTATCTGGCGAGATTTGGGGTCGCCGGCCCCGTAGCAATATCGATCGTAGGTATTCAGAGGATCATCTCAACAGGCATTACCTTTGTTATTGGAATGTTACTTGGAACTCTCTTAGGATTGAAGAATATGCAAGAAGCTAGTGCCCGCAACTTTCGAGAATAAAATTTTACCAATTTGTAAAATTCTCCATTACTTCAAGGGCCTTCCTTAGTTGGTCAGCCTTCTGGCGGTCTAGCTTTACCACGTCGTTACAAGCAAGCTTACCAGGAGGCTCAAAGCGGCTGTTGAGGGGACAGCCCAAAGCCTGCATCTTCGCTGCATATTTTCCAAGCTCTCTAGCCGGGTTTTCACAGACAGCTTTGTAATCAAGTTCCAGCTTTTGAGCCTCGGG
>QMLZ01000452.1 GCA_003646995.1 Deltaproteobacteria bacterium
CCTTTGCCCCGGTGTCGTAGTGTGCTGGGGTAAAAACCTCAGTTTCATGAATCACCTGTACCAGGATTCCCCTATCTATTCTCATGCCCTGTGTGTAACCTGTCCAAAACTGGAGGCAATGAAGGGCTGGGGGCTAATCTTGTGGGTCAAAATTAGAATTGCTGTGGCGATTGGCTTTTGAAGGCAAGCCGTGAAAATGTATTAGACAATGGGCGAGTCTGCATATCGGCCTGTAATGAAGAATCAGGTGAAGGTTATAAACTTAAGGGAAAGGCTCACTATGAAATCGCAGGATCGGAATATATATTTGTCAAGAATGAGATACTAAAGACAAAGCCGGATGCCCCAAAAGGAGTAGTAATAATAAGGTTTACAGAGGTTTATGATATCTCACGGCTGCCAAATGCAGGGAAACTAATCATAGGGGAGGAATCATGAACAAAGAGCATATCCCTATTTTATTTGATGATGCTGCATTAGGTGGTGGGTGAGGAACAAAGTTGGGTCAGGGCGACCTAAAGGAAGTGCTTAAGGGATTAAACACTATAATTAATCCGAATCTCCTTACAGGAATGGAAGATGATGCAGCCGTTTACAAGCTAAGGGAAGACCTTGCCGTTATTGCAACGGTTGATTTCTTCACTCCCATTGTTAAAGAGGCTTACATATATGGACAGATTGCCGCTGCCAATGCCTTAAGCGATGTCTATGCCATGGGAGGAAAGCCGATCACTGCGATGAATATAGTTTCCTTTCCAACGGGATCGATGGATCTACCGGTGCTCGGGGAGGTTTTGAAAGGCGGAGCAGATAAGCTAAAAGAGGCGAATGTTTCGCTTGTTGGGGGACATTCTGTGATCGATCCGAAGGAAATTAAATATGGCCTCTCGGTTACTGGGATAATTGACCCCAGAAGGATTTTAACCAAAGGTCATCTTGAAGTAGGAGATAAACTTATACTGACCAAGGCCTTAGGTTGCGGAATACTGAACAATGCATTGAAAGGAAGAATGGTAGACGAGGAGACTCAGGCTGAGGTTTCCAAAAGCATGGCTACCTTGAACAAAAAGGCCTCCGAAATCGCCTTAGAGGTTGGTGTTAATGTCTGTACCGATATCACCGGCTTTGGAGTTGCAGGACATGTCTTAGAAATGATTGAACAGACTGAGGAAGATGTAGGCATAGAAATTGATTTCTCTTCACTTCCTCTTTTCCCCAGAGTAGAGGAATTTGCCAAGATGGGACTCATTCCACCGGGAGATCGACGGAACAGAATGTTCCGAGAGGAAAAGGTGGAGTTCTCGGAGGATGTAGCTGATTGGAAGCAATGGCTCCTATTTGATGCCCAAACCTCTGGAGGTTTGATGCTTGCTTTGCCCCCCCAAAAAGCAGAAGAAGCACTCAAAAAACTTTATGAACAAGGAGTAGATAAAGCAACCATTATTGGGGAGGTGGTGGAGGAGCCGAAGGGGAAAATCGTGGTGGTATAGATATTACAATGTCAATTTTCCAAACACGCCTCAATAAGGATCTTATCCATGAATCAATTTTACGGCTTTACCCCATTACAAAAAAGGCTCAGCCATCTATGGCCGAGTGAAGAAAACAATAAGTTTGGGCATTATTTAAGTCCTTGTCCACACTTTCTAACGGGGTATACCTGACGCACGAGAAGTAATTCTACCCGGGTTTGGTAGGCACAGGTCAGGACGAAAAATTAATTTCCTTCCATTTATAGTTTTCATAATTTTCCAATTATTTTTCAGACTGGCTTATATGCCTCTTGAGCTTTACTCAGTTATAGAAGGAAGCAGTAGGTAGCAGTCTGTAAAGAGAGGAACCCCAAAGGGTGGGATTTGCCTTGTTTCATTTATTAAAGAAAGGGGGAAGCAGGGAGGTTTACACAAAGTTAATGTAATGATTGAGGGGGAGGAGAATTCCCTCCCCATTTGTCCTTCATCTATAATTAAAACTCTATTGCCAGCCTTAAAAAGGCCTCATTTAATTTATCGTCCACTCCATTTGGATTTCCAGACTCAACCTCAAAATTGCTTACCCTATACTCACCCATAAGATTGGTTGCAAAATCATCCTTTTCAAAAAGCGTATAGGTAAACCCTATGCTGTATCTGTCTTCTAAATGCCCATCCTGCTCGCCACCTATATCATCATCAAAGGCCTCGTATCTGGCTGCAATCTCCAAAGGATCCATTACTTGAAAAGCAACGGCACCAAACCAGGCAGACTCTTTGTAGTCTTCATTGTCAGTAAAATTTTTCTCCCTGCTGAGGGCAGCAATATACTCTGCATCCAGTGTAAACATCCCAATCTCATAATGAACTGTAAGCCCTGCTGTCTCGTTTCTTTCACGATCTCCAGGTTCTGAATTGTAATAAGCTGATAGCATAAGAGCCTCAATAGGAGATATAGTAATATTTCCTATATATGAACTCAAATCATCTGTCTCCGCATAGGTTGGGCTGTTATTTCGCTCAAAACCATATCCTGCCTCAACCAGTTGAGCCATAAGGACCTCCCCTCTATAGATAGTGGCTGAGATATCAAGACCAAGATGCTCGGCAGTATACCCTATGGTTGCCCCTGTTTTTGCAATTTCATAGCAGTCCTGCGTGATAGGATCATTGATCAGGTGGCTTTCAAAGACACCAAAGGGCTGGCCCCTTTTTCCACCAACAAAATAGATTGGAAATTCTTCTTTCTGGATGGCAATTGTTGCCTCATCCCAGAAGATTCTGTCATCATCTGTGTCAAGGTCTTCCCCTTTCAGAATGAAATTTCCGGTTACATATTGATGTAAGGCTACCTCAATCCCCAACTCCACTGTGCCGATATCAAGGTCAGATTTGGAATCATCAACTGTATTGTCTCCTATGTCACTGTCATCCGCATAGCTATAGTCAAGTTCAATGGCGCCTGAAAAGGTAAGCCTATCTGAGAGATCACTTGTTCCTTCG
>QMLZ01000453.1 GCA_003646995.1 Deltaproteobacteria bacterium
GGAGTCATATAGTGATGCAAAAGAGAACAGGGAATAGCACTATAACGGTTCCAATACCAAATCACAAAGAATTAAAGAAAGGCACATTGAGATCCATTATTCGTCAAAGCGGAGCTCCAAAAGAAGAGTTTGAAATATAAAAAACATCTAACAAATCGCTCCACCTGACCGCTATTCCGCTGGCGCTCCATAGCGGCAGGTGAGCTTCGTCGTTATGCTTGAGATTTATATATGGATAAAGAAGAAATAATATCTGCCATAAAGAGAGCCAGAAAAGGAATTGGGCAATATTTAGAAATAATGGATTTATTTCATTCAACGGATGTTTCAATTGACACAGAATTCCAACGCAAATTCAATGCATTTTATCGGGTAAGGCAGAGACCGACTAATTGGTACAAAACTTACTATTCCTTTATGCAGCAGCAAAAGGGCAAGAATCCAAGCTTTTCGAGAGTGTTGAGATATCTTTATTCTGAGTTAGGAAGGTATGAGCCATCCTTTTCTAGCAAATTTGTCGCAACTCATAATCCTGATTTGCCGATTTGGGATAGGTTTGTCTTGGAATTTACTGGTATAAGGCCTCCTTACTATTCGGATCTCAAAAAACTTTTTAAAGCGGAAGAAAAATACAAAGAAATTAAGAATTGGTATGAACGATATCTAACATCAGATGATGGAATGTTGATCGTCAAAATGTTTGATGAATTGGTTCCTGAACATAATAGGATATCAAAATTAAAGAAAATTGATTTCGTTCTGTGGCAAATAAGAGCATAACAAGGCGCTGCACCTGACCGCTATTCCGCTGGCGCTCCATAGCGGCAGGTGAGCTTGGTCGTTAGCAGGAAGAAAGGAAAATAAAACATGGGCTACACAGACAGAATATTCCCAACAAACAAAGGTCTGACAACCTATCTTGATGAGCTGTTAAATAAGAACTACCAGATCCCTACTTTCCAAAGAGAAGTTGTATGGGAAAAAGGGAATGTAAAGAAGCTTTGGGACAGTATTTACAAATTTTACCCGCTAGGGAGTATTCTGATTTGGAAAACCGACTTAAAACTCCAAAACCATAGGCATATTGGCGGGCATGAGATTACAGAAACAAATTTTGCCAGAACAGAATATCAATATATTCTCGATGGTCAACAACGAACTACTTCCTTGCTCACTTCATTGTATGGAGGCAGGATAGAAAATAAGCCTGGGTTTGACCCGACTATTTATGTTGATTTAACAGTCCAAAGTGAAAACGAAACAGACGACGAAAGCTATAAAAACCGTTTTTTATTTTGGGACGAAATAGATGATAGGAACGGTGAAATTCGACAAAATGTTCCCAAAAAGAAAAAATATGATGAAGGTTTGATAGTTAAGCTGATAGATATCAAAAATAATTTTGGTACAGTTGAACGGCGCTTAGTCGAAAATCCCAACGGCGATTACACGGACTATGACAGTCCCGCCCGCAAGGAACTCCGAAGATTAAAAGAAATTCTTGACAATTACCGCCTTTCTTTTATTGAAGTGAAAGGGATTCAAGTCGCTGAAGTTTGCCAAATTTTTGAACGTATCAATCAAGCTGGTAAGCCTCTAAGCATTTTCGATATAGTAGTAGCTAAAACCTTCAAGCCTCAAACTTTAACAGATAGCGGTTTTTACTTACGCGAACTCATTGATGACTTCAGGAATACTAACCGAAGCGAGTTTTTGGGTATAGGTGATCTAGATTATCTACAAATACTTGCCATAATTATTAATCAACATGTGGCTGAGTCTGGGGTTCGCAACATAACCGACCGCTATCTAAATGAGATTAAAACGGATCAAATACTTGAGGTTTGGGGAAATGCTAAAAAAGCAATTTTGAAAGCCTTCGATTTTTTTGAAAATCACCTTCATATTAAGACACCATACTTGATTCCGTTCCGTTATTTTTACTTAACTATTGCAAGCTACTTCTATAATAATGACAATCCCAATTACACCTTTTTAGGTCAATATTTTTGGTACTACAGTTTCCACAATGATGATTTGTTGAGCAATACAACCCATCTTTTTCAACATATAGAGTTCTTAAACAAAGAGAGGCAAAATCAACCTTACCATTTTGGAAGATTCTTAATTGATAAAGAAAGGCTTCGCTCTTCTTCATACAGTTCCAGAGGACGTCTAAGCCGCGCAATACTAGCTCTCTACGCGAGTCATCAACCAAAAGATTGGGAACATTGCGATAGGGAAGTTTTGGTTCAAAATATTTTCTTCTCAACTGACAATCCGAATTTGCACCATGTGTTCCCGACTAATTCGGAGTATGTATTGAATAATCAGCATCATAATCAAATTGACAGTAATAGCTTGATGAATGTTGTTTATTTGCCCCAAATAACAAACCTTAATATAAGCAACCGAAATCCTCTGGAATATATGAAAGATTATGATAAACCAGAATTTGAAGCGATAATGTCAACGCATTTGCTACCAAAAGAGGTTATAGAATGGGCAAGAACTGATCAAATGTCACCTAATGCACTGGATATTTTTATTGAACAACGTGTTGAACTAATAATTAATGACTTAAAAAAGAAACTGCCTGTTACAGGCTTTGATATAATAGATACAAAACAAACATCAAATGCAATTACGATGTGAACCACCTGCTAACAAATCGCTCCACCTGACCGCTATTCCGCTGCGGCCTTCGGCCTTGCTCCATAGCGGCAGGTGAGCTCAGCCGTTAGATGAGAACTAAATGGAGTGATAAAATGTCAAATAAGAAAAGGCGCATGATTTTTGTATTTGGTTCATTTTTTTGTGGTGCATTATTATTATGCCTTTTTTCTACATTTCAGAAAAAAGCAATTGGCGCACCAATTGTTATAAGAGGATATTTTGTGCCTTTTGTATTTGGCGGAATATCTGGGGGCATTATTGGATTCTATATTAGCAAAATTAAAGAGTATAATTTTGTA
>QMLZ01000454.1 GCA_003646995.1 Deltaproteobacteria bacterium
CTTCGATTAGTTGAAGCCTAGCCGCCCTGTCCGCCTCCACTTCTTCTAGTCTGCCCTCCAATTCCTTTATCAACTCCAGCCTGGCCGCTCTGTCTGCTTCAACTTCTTCTAGTCTTCTTCCTAATTCCTCAATCTGTGTCAACCGTGCAGCCCGATCCCTTTCACTTTCATCAAGTCGCTTACTGAGTTCCTCTATCAACCCCAACCTAGCCGCCCTGTCTGTCTCAACCTCTTCTAGTCTTCTTCCTAATTCCTCAATCTGTGTCAACCGTGCGGCTCGATCCCTTTCACTTTCATCAAGTCGCTTACTGAGTTCCTCTATCAACTCCAACCTAGCCGCCCTGTCCGCCTCACTCTCCTTTAATAACCTCTGCAACTCTCTAGTCTGTGCGAGCCTCGCCTCTCGATCCGCTTCACTCTCCTTTAGCAACCTCGTCAATTGTTTGACCTGACTATCCAAGCAATCTCGCTCGGATTTAAGACGCCTCAGGGATTGGGCAGCGTTCTGCAAGGCATATTTCACTTGCTTTGTCCGATGTGGTATTTTGATAATCTTGAGTTCATCACCCCTCACAAACCCTTTCATCAGTGCCTTATCAATCTCCCTAATAACAGGCTCAACTGGAATCGAGTTAAGGCATAGCGGTTCATCAAAAAAGCAATCCCACTTGCAATAAAAGCAAGGCATGGGACATACAAATACTCTTCCCTTTTGGGCCCGAGGCAAAAATCGTGGCCAATGACCTCCTCCAAAAATTGCAAACACAGGTTTGCCGAGTGCAGCGGCCATATGCATCAGACCAGTGTCATTTCCCAAATAAAAAAAGGACTTTTCTACCAAAGCGCATGCCAGAGGAATGTCACCGTCTTTTCCCAGCCAAAATTCAGGATTGGCACCTCTCCGCTTAGCTGACTTAACAACCTCCTGTACAATCTCTTTCTCGTTTTCGTGTCCTGCTACTAGGGCCCTTATTGAATATTTCCTCTCAATGTGTCCAATGACTTGAGCAAAATTGTCCGCACCCCACACCTTGCTACGAACCGTGGCGGTGCCGGCTGGAAAGCAAAAAATGAATTCCTGTACCCTAAGCCCAAATGTTGAAAGAGGTTTTCCGGCCTTGCTGCTTACATCACCTGGTACATGGAGCCTCGGTCGAGGCAAGGCATCCTCTCTTCCCCTCAGCCAAGCGAAAAACAGTTGATACTTATCTGTTTCATGAGTTTTCTCTTCTACTTTAAAAAACGCATCGTAAAGCGCTCCGTTTAACCGTATCTCCAAATGGTCCAAAATCTCTTTCAAATGGGGGACTGACTCCGGCCTCCCTCCCAGCATGAACCTCTTTGCTGAACTCAGGGCAGCAGCCAGAACTTCATCCAGCCATGTCCTGTCATAGGTCGTTATCAAGATCAAGTCATAATTTCTCTTTCTGAGTTTCTCCAAAAGCGAATTGACAATCTCTTTATCTATTCTGTCCTTGTATGGATTTATTGAGGTAGTTAGCCACTCAAGACCGTCGGGGAACATTGGAGCAAGCTGGTCATATCCCTCTCGCACAAGCAAGGTAATATTCGCATTAGGAAAAAGATCCATCAAATTGCTTATAAAGCCTTGTAGTAGAACAATATCCCCGAAGGTATCAAAGCGTGGCAAGAGGATGGTGCGGAATTCTTTTGGAAGCAGCGTGTGTTGCACAGCGTCGTTTTTTATTCCTCCCTTTTTGGCAATATCGCCGCCCCGACGACGTAATTGTGGTGTGATGCTGATTGAAGGTGCCATTTTATGAATTCAGTGCAATCTTCAACGTTCCAGGCAGACTTCTGCCCATAATTATCAAATGCCGGATTTTCCCAAACAAGCCTTTCGAATTCCTTCATAGTCAGTGCCTCTCCATTCCATTTTGGAAAGCTCATACCCATCTCTGGTTCACATATATCAAAGGAAATAGCAAAGATTCCACCTGGCTTCAATACTCTCACCACCTCATCGATAGCCCCCATCTTATTATTTTGGTGTTCGATAACTGAAAAGCTTGTCACGACGTCAAAATATCTGTCTGGAAAAGGTAGCTCCTCACTTTGGACTATAAACCATTCTACGTTTAGACCAGTCTCCTTCCCAACTCTCTCCCAAGTCGGTAGCCACTGTGCATCAGCCTCCACGAGAGTTACATGTGCTCCCAAGCTGGCAAGAAACCATGGCATAGGGCTCAACTCGCTCCCCAGGTCTAACAATTTCACCCCTGGCCAATTGATATGCCCCAATCCATTAAACCAGAGCCAGGGATATTCCCATACCTTAGACCAGTTGGTATGCTGCCTGAGACCCCAAGAAGCAGCTCGAATATTTAGCATTTCCATAAAATTTTTAAACCTAGGAGACTTCAATTCAGATACTGAAGCCAGTCGTACTGCCGGCCTAATTTTTGGTTTCAATGTATCCACAAAATAAAAATTATTTATCGCCCTGAGCGACAAATGCCTTGCTACTAATTTCTGGTGTTCCTGAATTCCGGATCTATTGTGCAGGGTGGACATTATACGTTTTCTCAGCACTTTAGCATCACAACTATCCATTGTTCCGACGGGGGCCTCACCAAATTCCTCCAAGAGCCCTTCCATTTTCTGCCCGCGCGCAAAGGAAAAACAGGGCGTCCCTGCAAGGATCGAAAGAACAGTAAAATGGTAACGCTGAGACACGGTAAGAGAACAGTGGGAAAGAAGAGCTACCATCTGAGAAGGTGTAAAGTAGTGGTTTGGCACTATATAGGACTCCTCTTTCATCATCGCCGTAACCTCTCTTGCGGCAGCAAAATCAAAATAAGCCCCATCTCGTGTCTCATTACAGAGGAAAGCCACCTGTACAGCGCTCTCTCGGATAATATGGTCAAGAGCCATTGCTATGGCATTTTTTACCTCATTAAGACCCGCCCACCGTTCATTTACCACATTTACTCCCACTA
>QMLZ01000455.1 GCA_003646995.1 Deltaproteobacteria bacterium
GAGTTTGCGACTAGGTGTTCGTATGTCGAGACAGAATTTGCCGATAGATTAGAGAAGAAATATGATCATATTATAGGTCAGCTTGTGCTAATGATCTCTGAGCCAGAGAAATGGGCAATACCATGACAGATTGCTCTAGAATCACCCCTCTCACCTTCCTCTCCCCTTCTCCCTCGGCCTTCATTATTAAGGCCAGTTCGGCAATTTGGAGTTTTTGTACTCCTGGTAAGACTGTAGCCCTCTTTCAATATTTTAGGTCACCCAACCAAGATGAATCAACACAACTACCCTCACTAATATTGAGACCTGCGGCTTGAGTCACTCCTCGATTCTAAGGCCTCACGAATCTTTCTGGTCAGGGTCTCGCTGGTAAAAGGTTTCTGTATAAACTCCCATTCTTGTTCTAATATCCCGTGATTTATAAGGATATCCCCGGCGTACCCTGACATGAGTATGATCTTTACATTAGGAAACTCTTGCGTGACCCTTTCGGCGAGTTCCTTACCGCTCATCCCTGGCATAATTATGTCAGTCAGCATCAGGTCTATTGAACCCTTGCCTTGTGCTAGAACAGCTAACGCCTCTTTACCACTCTTGGCTTTAAGGACGCGGTACCCAAGCATCCTTAACATCTCCGCTGTTGTTTCTCTTAGACTCTCATCATCTTCCACGAGGAGGATCTTTTCAGTTCCTTGGGAAGGGCTCAACCTGGGCCTACCCTCTCTTCTCATCCGGCTGACTCGGTCTGCTATTGGCAGGTATATCTCAAATGTAGATCCCCTTCCCAATTCACTATAGACCCAAATATATCCCTTGTTCTGTTTCACTATGCCGTAGACGGTCGACAAACCGAGGCCTGTGCCCTTTTGTGGGCCCTTAGTGGTAAAAAAAGGCTCAAATATTCGCATCTTTGTAGCCTCGTCCATACCCACGCCAGTATCTGATATTTCCATCCTCACATAAGGGCCCGGTTGTGGTTCTAGGCCGCGTCTCAAGAAATATTGTTCGTCTAATTCCACATTCGCGGTGGTAATGGTAAGTGTCCCCCCCTGAGGCATAGCATCTCTGGCATTCACCGCCAGATTCATGACTATTTGCTGCATCTGCCCGGGATCTGCTTCTATATTTCCTAAGTCAGGTTTATAATTAATAACAAGATGGATGTCTTCGCCGATCAGTCGTTGTAACATGCTTTCGAGGTCCTTAATCACCTCATTCAAATTCAAGAGTCGTGGTTGGACTAGTTGTTTCCGGCTGAAGGCAAGCAATTGCCTGGTCAGTGAGGCACCACGGCGAGATGCCTTTAGGATCTCGTCCAGATATGTCTTGAATGAAGAATTTTTGTCTAAATCCATGAGGGCCAATTCAGCATTTCCCATGATCGTCGTCAGTATGTTATTAAAATCATGAGCTACTCCCCCGGCCAGTATCCCAACAGCTTCCATCTTTTGCGCCTGGTTCAATTGGGCTTCAAGCATTTTCTTTTCAGTAATATCCTCCACCATGCTGATGATGATTCTTTCTTCGGAAAAAGGTTGTAAGAGTGCTGCCCTAAACAGGCAGTCGATGATGAAGCCGTCTTTTCTAAGTAACTTGATCTCTTGTTCTATGACCGTTTTTTCCGACCCAAGCAAATTGAGAATCGAGCCTACACGATCAAACTCTTCTTTTGTCTTGTACAAAGTTCTTGTGCTCTTGCCAATTAGCTCCTCGGGGGCATATCCTAGCATCTTGGAGAAGCTGTTATTTACCCAAAGAATCGTGCGGTTTTTTGTCAAGCAACTCCCGATATTTAATGCCTCTAGGGCGTTTGTCAGCTTCTCCTCACTGTCCCTCAATTGCTTCTCCATCTTCTTGCGCCCTGAGATATCCCTGATAACGGCGACCGCACCCATCTTGCCATCTAATTCTAGAGCAGAGAGCGATAGCTCTACAGGAATTTCCTTACCTGACTTTGTCAAGGCCTTCAATTCCAGGACGTTTCCTAAAGCATCGCCTCGCCCGGTTTTGTTGAAATTTTGGAGTCCCCTCTCGTAATCCCCTCTATATCTGTCTGGAGCAAGTAGCTGGTGTACATCTTTTTCGAGCACCTCTTCCATGGTGTAGCCGAAGAGGTGTTCCGCTGCAGGGTTCCAGTAAGCTACCCTTCCCTCATGATCAACAATAACAATTGCATCCCTTAATCTGTTTGCAAAGAGATGGAAATTTTTGTCGCTCTCAACCCATTTTTTCCAAGGATTTTTATTTTTGGTGGAGCTATAGGCAATACCAAGGGCGTACATGGAGATTAGGGACAAAAGGGAAGTAGTGGGTAGTGCTGATAAGCTAGAAAACGCGTCAACAACATGTATATCCATTTGGGCATAAAACCTCCTATTTTTCTTCGAGTTGTTGTAATATCCAGAGCAACATCCCACGATCTATCAAGGGTCGCGAAAAGCGAATCTGGAAAACCTACAAATTTGAATTTTAACAATAAAAAGCACAAAATTGTAGAAAAAATTAAGCCCCAGCTTTAGGCGAGTCAAGTAGGGAGGGAGAAAAATTATCTCAAAAATCCAGATAAGGTGTCGATATGTCGACAAATAAAGAAAAATGAGATGGAGAATTGCGTACCGATGCATTAGCATAGATTTACTTGGGCCAAGGCCTGGTGAAAACGAAGCAAAGAGAACTTGCCAGTATATAGCTTCAGGACCTTGGTAAAAAATTTGACGACCATTTGCAAAAAAAGGTTGCAGCCCTGCGTCAATCCTATTTCTCGTTGAGTTTTTTAGGTGGTCCTGACTCATTTTCATATGAGGGCTTTTCATTGGTCTTTTGAAGCTTCCTCGGCCATATTTGCTGCATGCCCCTAGGTAGATAACTGACCACATTTTCTCTCTTATGTCTTGGCAGTGTTGGATAAATGCCTTGTCCTTGAATACCTTCATAATCCCACAATACAGCCCCTTACTGC
>QMLZ01000456.1 GCA_003646995.1 Deltaproteobacteria bacterium
AGCGTTTGAGACATAAGGTGCCCCCTGATATTTGGACAATAAAAATTACGATTTTTATTCATCCAGCTTAGGAAGCTCTCACCATCCCTTCTCCATAGTATACTTCATCTGGTGTTCTGTATCCCAATGCTTGATGTAACCTCTCACCGTTGTAATATCTTACCCATTCATCAGTTGCTTCCTTTAATTCCTTATAAATTCATCTTTTCCATCAAATATATATACTCCCATTTATATGTCCTAAACAGTCTCTCCATGTAGATGTTATCCTTATACCCCCGTTCTCCTGCACTTGACTTTATCCCTTCCCTTTCCAATACATATCTAAAGCTTCTGCCCATGAACCGACTCCCCCTGTCTGTATGCATTATCTCCGGTGCCCCGTATTCCTTTATACCTTTCTCAAGCGCCTTTACACACATACCCTCATCCATCGTGTTCGATATCTCGTAACTTATTACCTTCCTCGAACATTGATCCATTATAAATACCTCATAAGCATATCCACCATTTACCCTTATGTATGTTATGTCACTAACCCACACTTGATTCGGCTTCGTTATCGCCTTGCTAATAATCATATTCTTTATGTCAGTATCCACACTTTTAGTTAGCTTCCTTTTAGGAAATATCCCTTTAAGACCTATCTTCCTCATTAGCCTATGGACTCGTTTTTTGTTTACCGACTCGTTTAATTTTTTCCTCAATATCGCAGTCATTCTCCTGTATCCCAGTGTCGGGTCTTTGTTGTACTTTTCCTCTATTATCTTCATTATCTTTATGTTTTCTCCTGTTTCGTCTTTTTTCTTGTAATAAACACTGCTCCTCGGAATTTGCAATAGCTCGCATGTTCTTCTTACGCTTATGTTGCCTGATGCTTTCTTGTTTTTGATTATCTCAAGCTTTTCTTCTTTGGTTAGTAGTTTTCCAATATTTTTGATAAAAAATCCTTCTCTACCTCCAGTTGCCCTATCTTTTTGTATGCTTTATCAAGTTCTTTTTCCAATTTCTTAGCTTGATCTTCTTTCTCAAACACAAGATGTAGGTTTTCGAGAAATTCTTTTTTCCATGCCCTTACTTGTTGTGGATGAATGCCATATTCTGAAGCTATCTGTGATATGGTCTTATCTGCCTTAACTGCCTCAAGTGCCACTTTTGCCTTAAATTGTGATGTATACTTCTTTTTCCTTCCCATATTTATGCTCCCCCTTCCCTTTGAATCTTATCACCTGCCCAATTTTTGGGGAGCATCTCAGCGCCCAGGTAGGCGCTTATTCTTTTTTATCTTTTTCTATGCTTTTTTTATAGGTTTCCAAAAGATTTATAAGCGGCACGATTATAGGTTTGTTACCTGTTTGGGAGGTAAAAGATATAATGATGCTTCGAGCCACGATTATTAAATTCGCAACTCCGCTTGTTGCGCACAAACGTACAAATTCCTTTTCTTCAAGTTTCTCTGAACTGAAAATACCCGAAAGAGCACATTTAACTTTTATTGGTACCCTTTTTCCTACTTTCCCTCTAATTTTTAGTTCTAAATCAATTCTCATTAGATAACCTCTAATAGGAGGCTCTGATATCTTTTTTGGCTTCCTTAGTTTTGTTTCGATTGTGACTTCGTATTCTATGTTTTCTTCTTCGTTGATAGAAGCTGTGTATTCAAAATTAGTTAGTTTGTAGTCTAAAAACTTAAGATCGCTTTTCACTACTTTCATGACGCTTTTTCCCACACTTTCTGTTTGGGATTTACAATGTAAGCTGATTCATCATCAGTTGATGTATTTATGTAAATTTTATAGGTCTCTTTGGGACGTGTTTCCAAGTCCACTATTTTGATTTCCCCACCAAGTGCTTTTAACACTTTATAAAGGAATTTTAGTGTAGGATTTGCACTCATATTTTCTAATCTCGATATAGCACTCTGTTTTGTTCCTAATTTTTCTGCGAGTTCCTTCTGAGTTATTCCTTTCACCATTCTCAGTTTTATTATTTGTGTGACAATTTTTATGAGAAAATTCTCATACTCTTCCTCTTCATCCATTGCCCGCAGTTCGAATCTTTCGAGTTCATCATTTTCTATAAGTTTTTTCAGGTTTCTCATTTCCAACCAACCTCCTTTCTTAATAAATCCAGCTTCCTTTTCGCAGATTCCAATCGTTTCGGCTTTTTTTCTGTCTTGTATTCTGCGTCTAATATCATTATTCTTTGTCTATCTGGATAAATAGTGAAATAAACTCTAAAAACTCCCATTTTGCTTTGCTTGGGCACTCTAAGTTCATAAAAGTTCGCGTCGATTTCGACAATAGTTTTATTGCTATGCTTACATCCCCTTTCTTCCTTCATCTTTTCAAATACATATGAAGCTCCTTCTTCATTCATGTAGTTCAAATATGCTTTCAACTTTTTATGAAACTTTTTGTTCAGTTTTCTAAAATCCTCCTCTATCATTTCTTTCAACTTTTTGGATTTTTCAGTATTATCTTCCGGGAAATATCGGATATATCCCATATGTTCCCTTCCTTTGTATTGAAATTATATATCACATATGATATATCTCAAAATAATAATTATGCACTATTATAACCGATTAATGGTTTTTAAAATGAAATAGATACGTTTTTCGTCTTTTTGTAGATTTCTTATATTGAGATTTCCAGTATGTCAGATAATATTGTATTCTTCCGTATTCCAACTAGTATATCTTTTAGCGAGTACATCTATGACCAGACCTGGGTTGTCTTAAATTTACTTAGAAGTGCGAAGTAATTTGCTTAATACCCATACACATCCACCACATTTCCTGTCGCATCGTACAATATTGCCTCATCCCCTTTGTTGTTCCATACGTATTTCCTAGTCCAGATAAGCTTTCCACTCGCTTCCGGCCCTGAATGTACAGAGATGCTCTCGCCAGCTTGAAGTATAACCGTTGGATAGGAGAAATCATACAAAAAC